>NZ_JAVJRX010000169.1:0-63867 GCF_040219735.1 Coleofasciculus sp. G1-WW12-02
CCATCATCAATACTCCATGTTTGTCTAAAAATGAACAAAAAAGCAACAGAAACGCAAGAATTGTTGGACTGATTGATTTTGTCGGAGTAAAATTTTTATTCCTTCCTAATGCTGTCCGTCAGGATCTGCGGAATGTAGGTTGCAACTGAGGCTCTCTTCTAGTCCTGCCGAAGCAAGGGTTTTCGTTATCCCAAATTCCAAGGGTTAGGAGGACTTAAAAAACTTTATTCGCTGGCGCTACCCGTAATAATTTTGGGATACAATCATCTTGGGTTAACGACAGGTGGATGAGGCGTTAATACTAGCTTACAGCCAGTGCTTTCAGAATTAGGACATTGACCAATAAAATCGCGCACGCCCCTTGAAAGGCATAGCGGCGCTGTTGTTCACTATTAGGATATTCAGAATAATATACAGGGGTTTCGATCGCGTAGTTGTTCAGTTGTCCATTTAATGCCTCTTGGCAACTGTCTGATAGGGCTACCTGTCGAATCGCATTAGCGTCCGCCAACATTAAACTGAAGTTCCCCCAGCCAAAAAATCAAAACTGCCTCACCGTGCGGCTTTCGGCGATTTTTAAGCCGCTCTACATGGGTACGATCGCTGAAACCTTGATGTAGCGTGGGTTTCCGTCGATCTCTTGTCTACTGCAAAAATAGCGCGATCGCACTATTTTTGCAAGGGCTACATGGGTACGATCTTTGAAGGGGTTGAGCGCTCAAACTACTACGGGATAAGGCTTTAGCCTTGGTGTAGTACATCCGCACGGGGGGAACTTCAGATTAAAATAACGCAATCGGCAGCCGCGATCGCATCCGCCGCTGAGTCAGTCGTTTGGGCGCCTGAAGTCCTCAGAGGTTCTAGCTTAGACAATGTGCGATTGTACGCCACGACTGGTATTTTCGCCTCCAGTAGCCGTTGCGCCATGGGTTGTCCCATTAATCCTGTACCGAGAAATCCGACCTTAACCATGCACTTGTCTTGGAGTTGACGACATCAAAACACTCTTTTTCAGTCTCACACCCATTCTTGCCTCTGACACCTATCTGTTGAGGGATTTCTCTATCTGTGAACATAAGACATAAGAAATAAGACATTTATCCTTTCCACCAACGCTCCCCTTGCACAAGGGTATGCATTTGCCAATTCGGATCAGGTTGGGGATAATCGAAGCGGTAATGTCCGCCGCGACTTTCTGTCCGAAACAGGGCGCTTTTCAAAATTAAGTAAGCTACATCTAATAAGTTAGATGTTTCTCCCCAAGTTCGCACCAGGTAATCGGCATTGGGGACATCAAGTTGAACCGTTTTCTGTGGCGTTAAATCCCGTAACTGTTGGCTTAAAGGCAATGTAGCAAATTCAGACTGCCAGACTTCCACCTGCTTTGTCGCACGCTCTAGCATCTGGGCGGATCGAGAAATCCCGGCACTTTGCCACACTAAGCGTTTTAACTGATCTTGCATCGCAACTATTTTATCCGTTTTAGTGGCTTCATCGGATAAGGTTAATGGGGAAATAGAAACAGGGAACTGAGAACCTGATTCCTGATGCAAGACAGATTGATCCGGTGTCAATTCCCCCAACTGAGCCCCAAACACAATACATTCCAATAACGAATTACTGGCTAGACGGTTGGCACCGTGAACACCCGTACTCGCCGTTTCACCCACGGCATATAAGTTAGGAATAGAGGTACAAGTCATTAAATCTGTAGCAATTCCCCCCATCCAATAGTGGGCGGCGGGGGTGACGGGAATCATATCCCGAAATACATCAATTCCCCATTGCTGACAAACCTGGATAATATTCGGAAATCGGTGGCGAATGCGATCATCGGGAATAGGTCGTAAATCTAAATAGACATGACTGGAGGCTGGATCAGGTTTAGTTTTCTGTAAATGACTATAAATCGCCCGACTCACCACATCTCTGGGCGCGAGCTCGCCATCGGGATGATACTCAAAAGCAAAACGGTGTCCCTGATCATCCACTAGATGCGCCCCTTCTCCCCGCACCGCTTCGCTGATCAGAAAATGAGGCGCTCCCGGTTTAGTTAAAGCTGTGGGATGAAATTGGACAAATTCCAAGTCTTTGAGAATCGCACCCGCCCGCCACGCGA
This sequence comes from Coleofasciculus sp. G1-WW12-02, assembly GCF_040219735.1. Taxonomy (NCBI): domain Bacteria; kingdom Bacillati; phylum Cyanobacteriota; class Cyanophyceae; order Coleofasciculales; family Coleofasciculaceae; genus Coleofasciculus; species Coleofasciculus sp. G1-WW12-02. The sequence goes on from NZ_JAVJRX010000169.1 coordinate 2,120, forward strand.
TCGCGACTCCATCTCCGGTACTCACATCGGGATTCGTCGTCTGGGCAAAAACTTGACCACCGCCTCCCGTAGCCAGAACAACCGCACCCGCCCGTATCCAACTGATTTGACCTTGATACATGAGTTGGACACCCTGACAATGACCCGTCTCAGGATTGAGCCATACAGACAAGGCAAACGCCTGCTGAAGCACCGTAATATTAGCTTGGCGCAAGACTAAGGCAGTCAGCGTACTCACCACCGCCCGCCCTGTGGTATCCGCTGCATGGAGAACCCGGGGACGAGAATGAGCCGCCTCTAAGGTTAACGCTAACTGCTCCCCCCGTCGATCAAACGTCACCCCCATCTCCACTAACGAGCGAATCCGATCTGGCGCTTGTTGAGCCAGAAACTTGACAGCATCAGCGTCACAAAGCCCTGCACCTGCCCGAAGTGTATCCTCAACATGCAACGTCGGTGAATCTCCTGGGGCAATAGCCGCCGCAATACCGCCCTGCGCCCAGTCACTGGCACCGATGGATAGAGTATCTTTGGTAATCAGTCCCACATTTAAGGTATCGGGTAGACAAAGGGCGGCATAAAGTCCAGCCGCACCAGCGCCTACGACGACAACATCAAACTGGGTCGGTTGATGGAGTGGCTGCGATTGAGAATTGTCGGGAACAGAAATCATAGTTAGTCAAAATATAGTCAAATAGTTTAGCAGACGTGGGAATCTTCATCACCCCAAGGGCAACGTAGAGACGTAGCATGGCGCGTCTCTACACCGGACAGGTTGTCATCCCTGTACCATCTACCATCTGCCTTTATGTGTAAAAAATCACCCACCCCCAACAGGAGTGGGTTGAACTAGGAATTTTCTGAATTATCCGAGTTTAGTAGACGCCAGGATTAAAGCGGTCGTCACCTTCGTTGTAAACGTCCGCTGTCTCGGTCACCGTAAAATTGTCCAGGTTATCTTTTAGGATCTGTTTTTGCCGCTCAGTCAATCCTGGAATCTCAAGCACTTCCTCTACATTGTCGTAGGGGGCATTTTGAATAATTAATGCCGCTACCGTCGGGAACAGCCCCCGATACTGCCGAAACGCTCGGATATGAGTATTGTTCAAATCAAGCTTTTGACCAAACTCCGTTTCCAGCTTGGCATCGGCTGGATTGCGTAGAGTTGTCTCGGCAAGTAACATCGGTGACCCATTCTCGATCGCGTTACTCAAAGACATGCCCGGAGTCCAGGACATTGGTGCTGCGATCGCGTTTTGGGAGAAACCCAACCATCCCCAGCAGCCCACTAACAGTCCCAATACCACTAACACACTAACCAATCGTTTCATTAACTCTCCTCCTTACTCAGACACATTGAAGACCGAGAGAGAACTGCCCCTCTCTTCGATTACTTTAACTTTTGTTTTCTATCCTCTCATCTTATCTGGCTCTACCTCAAGAGTTTAGGCGCTCATCCCCCCACAATTATGAAAAAAGCTAAAAGCCTACCGGAAAATCGGTGTTTTGTGGGAAAATTTAAAATTGTCTCTTTTGACGATAAGGATCAGGAAATTAGCTATGGCTCTGCGATTAGGCGATACCGTCCCCAACTTCACTCAATCCTCTAGTGAAGGCGACATCAACTTTTATGACTGGGCAGGGGATAGCTGGGTCGTGTTATTCTCCCACCCAGCTGACTATACACCCGTTTGCACCACAGAGTTAGGCGAGGTTGCCAAGCTCAAACCCGAATTCGACAAGCGCAATGCTAAAGTCATCGCCTTGAGTGTTGACGATGCGGATTCTCATCAGGGTTGGATTCAAGACATTAACGAAACCCAGAATACTACCGTCAACTACCCAGTATTGGCAGATGCTGATAAAAAAGTGTCTGATCTGTATGACATGATTCATCCCAACGCCAATGCTAGTGTTACGGTACGCACAGTCTTCGTCATTGATCCCCAGAAAAAACTGCGCCTGACCATCACCTATCCTCCCAGCACCGGTCGCAACTTTGACGAAATCTTACGGGTGATTGACTCCCTACAGTTGACGGATCACCATCAAGTGGCAACTCCCGTGAATTGGAAAGATGGGGATGACTGTGTGATTGTCCCCTCTCTCAAAGATCCCGAAGTCTTAAAAGAAAAATTCCCCAAAGGTTACACCGAAGTCAAGCCTTACCTGCGGATGACCCCTCAACCCAACAAGTAGAGACTTAAGGTGGGGAACGTCTCGGAGATGGGGTGTGTTCCAGACGTAGCATGCTACGTCTTTTAGCAGGGGGAGTTCCTCCTGTAGGGGCGGGTTTTACTGATAACGTTTTGGCACAAACCAATAACTTGACTAAACCCGCCCTTCTCGGTGAACAGGGAAAAATAGGGAAGATAGGGGAATTAATTCTTGCACTTGATCGGGGCGGGTTTAGTTACATCTGGGTAAGGGAAGAAACCATAACAGTGAAACCCGCCCCTACATAAAACTTTACATTACCCTATATTTCCAACCGGGAGAAATGTCAACTTAAAAATTAGAGCAGAATACTCAATTGAGCAAATGGATATTAAAGACGGCTTTGTCGGCACAGTAGGGAATACACCTCTAATTCGGTTAAATAGCTTCAGCGAAGAAACAGGCTGCGAAATCCTGGGAAAAGCTGAGTTTCTTAATCCTGGCGGTTCTGTCAAAGACCGCGCCGCCCTCTATATTATTCAAGATGCTGAAGAAAAAGGCTTACTCAAGCCCGGTGGTACAGTTGTTGAGGGAACGGCTGGTAATACGGGTATTGGTCTAGCGCATATTTGTAATGCTAAGGGATATAAGTGCCTAATTATCATTCCTGAAACTCAATCCCAAGAGAAAATGGATGCTTTGAGGACGCTAGGTGCTCAAGTGCGTCCGGTTCCGGCTGTGCCGTATAAAGACCCAAATAATTACGTTAAGCTATCTGGACGAATTGCCGAAGAGATGGAAAATGCGATTTGGGCAAATCAGTTTGATAATTTAGCGAATCGACTGGCACATTACGAAACCACAGGACCCGAAATTTGGCAACAAACCAACGGTAACGTTGATGCTTGGGTGGCGGCGACAGGGACAGGGGGAACATTCGCTGGGGTTTCCCTGTTCCTGAAAGAAAAAAATCCCCAAATTAAATCGATTGTGGCTGACCCCATGGGGAGTGGGTTGTACAGTTACGTGAAGACGGGGGAAATTACTACAGAGGGGAATTCGATTACGGAAGGGATTGGTAACAGCAGAATTACCGCCAATATGCAAGGGGTTCCCATTGACGATGCCATTCAAATTGATGACAAAGAAGCCGTGCGGGTGATTTATCAACTGCTGGAAAAGGATGGTTTGTTTATGGGCGGTTCTGTAGGAATTAATGTCGGTGCAGCCGTAGCCTTAGCGAAAGAAATCGGACCGGGGCACAGGATTGTTACGGTGCTTTGTGATAGCGGTTCCCGTTATCAATCGCGGCTTTATAATCGGGAGTGGCTGGCGCAAAAGGGTCTGTTACCTGAAAGTTAGTACATGATTAAATTTGTACGGTGATGCATTAACACGACCGGGCGTATGCCCCGTTTGTCCAGGGTTGTACAGCGTAACACCGTCAGGTAAAGTCTCATTTCGTCCCTTGGGTGAAGCGTTGCACAGTCAATTGGATGGCTAAAGCGACTAAACCAACAGCCACGAGACTAAAGACAGCCGTGGCGAGAGTACTGATACCAACAACTAAAGTACGAACCGCGATCGCAATATTAACCGCCGTCACATTCCCAGAGGGTAGAGGTTTATTCGCCAAGGATTGTGCAATAGCGGTTGTCAGCCAGTAACCTGCGATCGCGAAGGAACCCGATATCAAGGCTGAAGCCAAGCAGCGCCAGGGACTCGGTAACGTTTGATCGGTAGTCGTGGGTTGGTTATCGGGATTAGTCGTCATGAGTCTGATATCCTTTGTCATTGATCTTAGTACGAATGTCACCGAGGGTTCAGCCACGAGCCAATTATCCTTATTATCCTTATCATTGAAGAGAATTTACTAGAGCTCAGCCTTCAGGCATCCCCTGTCCGTATCCAAAACATCTATGCAAATTTCTCCAGAAAAAGCCGTCGATATCCCCACCCCAACAGTTGAGCAAATGACGCTAGATGTTGGGGGGATGAAATGTGCAGGCTGTGTCAGTGCGGTGGAACGACAGCTAGAACAGCAACCTGGGGTGATTTCTGCCCGGGTCAACTTGGTGACAGAAGTGGCGGTGGTTGAGTATGAAGTCGGTCAAGCTGATCCAGCCGCCCTAGCGGAAAAATTAACCGCGACAGGGTTTCCCTCCCAACCCCGTTATTCCCAAGCAGGAGAAACTTCACAAGAACACCTCACCCCGACTCAACGCCATGAACAACAGGCAAAGGAACAACTGCGGCAATTAATAATTGCGGGTGTTCTAGTCATTCTCTCGACCATCGGACATATCGGTCATTGGTTTAATGGACCAATGCTACCTGTGTTTAGCACGATCTGGTTTCACTGGGGACTGGCAACCTTAGCACTCCTTGGACCTGGACGTCCCATTATCAGCGATGGCTGGCGCGGATTGCGGCATCAAACCCCGAATATGAACACCTTGGTGGGACTGGGAACCTTGGCGGCTTATGGAGCTAGCTGTGCGGCATTCTTCTTGCCTCAATTAGGCTGGGAATGCTTCTTTGATGAACCAGTGATGTTACTCGGCTTTATCCTGCTAGGGCGTACCTTGGAACAACGGGCAAGGCGTCAGGCATCAGCTGCTTATGAATCATTATTGGCATTGAAGCCCAAGGTAGCCCGGTTAATTGGTAAATCCACACCCGCCGCCACAGAAGTGGGCATCGAAATTCCTGTGGAACAAGTTCGTGTGGGCGAATGGTTGCGCGTTTTGCCGGGAGAAAAAATACCCGTTGATGGCGAAGTGATGGCGGGTCAGTCGTCGGTAGATGAGTCAATGTTGACAGGGGAACCCTTACCTGTCCTCAAGCAACCCGGAGATCTGGTTACGGCTGGCACCTTGAATCAATCGGGTGCGATCGCGATTCAAGCGACGCGCATTGGACAGGAAACCACCTTAGCGCAAATTGTCGCCCTAGTGGAAGAGGCGCAAACGCGCAAAGCACCGGTGCAGAATTTAGCGGATACAGTCGCCGGATATTTTACTTATGGAGTATTGACAATAGCCATCCTCACCTTCCTGTTTTGGGATCTGGTTGGGACAAAAATCTGGACTCAGGTGTTAGGGGAAGGAGACTCGCTGATGGGTGATTCAATATCACCATTACTATTGAGCTTAAAATTAGCGATCGCGGTATTAGTGATTGCCTGTCCCTGTGCCTTGGGATTAGCCACCCCGACAGCAATTCTAGTCGGCACCAGCCTAGGGGCAGAACGGGGCTTATTGATTAAAGGAGGTGACATATTAGAACGAGTCCATCACCTCGATACCATTGTCTTTGACAAAACAGGTACTCTGACCCAAGGAAAACCCACTGTAACTGATTGTCTGTCTATTAGGGAATGGGCAGATGAAGAGTACACAGGAGGTGTACAGGAGAAATTATCCCCATCCCCATTCCCCATTCCCCATTCCCAACTCAAAACTCCACACTCAACACTTCTACAACTTGCCGCAGCAGCGGAACGAGGCACAACTCATCCCCTCGCAGAAGCGATTTGTACGGCGGCGGCACAACAACAACTCCCCCTATTAGCTGCCCAAGATTTTTATACCGAAGCTGGACTAGGAATATCTGCCCTCGTCGAAAATCAACGGGTATTACTGGGGAATGAAGACTGGTTACGTCAGCAAGGTGTGACCATTAATGATACCGCCCAAGCACAAGCCCAACACTTAGCGGCTGTGGGTAAAACCGTGGTGTATATCGCCGTGGATGGAGAATTGGCTGGACTCCTCGCTTTAACAGATTTACCCAAACCCGATGCTAAAACAACAGTCGAACAGCTACAGGCGATGGGACTGCGCGTGATGCTGCTAACCGGGGATCAACTGGATGCCGCAACAAACGTGGCACAACAGCTTGCCATTGATCCAGCCAATGTTATGGCAGGTATCCGTCCCGATGGGAAAGCTGCCGCGATCGCACAATTGCAAGCCCAGGGAAACTGCATCGCCATGGTTGGAGATGGAATTAACGATGGTCCAGCCTTAGCCCAAGCTGATGTTGGTATCGCCCTGCAAGCGGGAACAGATGTTGCCCGGGAAACGGCGGGAATTATTCTCATGCAACCTAGCGCTACCAGTCCCCAAGCTGGCGGCTTAATGGATATTGTCAAAGCCATCAAACTGTCTCGCGCTACCTTTAACAAAATTCGCCAAAATCTCTTCTGGGCTCTAGGATATAACACTTTGGGTATTCCCGTAGCGGCAGGTGTACTGTTACCTGGATTTGGTATCGCTCTCAATCCGGCTGTAGCGGGCGCCTTGATGGCATTTAGTTCAGTCACTGTCGTCAGTAACTCTTTGCTATTGCGTCGGGGTTGGAACTCCACCGGGGTGATTCACCAGTAGAGAGCATGTCCCCTTTGTCGGTTGGGTAGAGCGTAAGCGTTACCCAACAGGCTCACCCCCTGGCGTTGGGTTTCGTTCCCAGGACTAAACCGACAAACGTTTTGCACTGTTCCCCGTTGCCCGTTGCCCGTTCCCATAAATTACCCTTGCCAATGTAGTAGAATACGAAGTAATGGTAGTGCTTAGGTGATTCTTTTCAAGTCTCGCTAACAAAGCAGCGAAGGCTGGTAAGTGGGTTTTTAGATAGGGGTCAAGCATTTAAGCGCCATAGTTATGCAACTTATTGCTATCCTGTCTCCGTAAATGCTTCTTCCCGTACACCCCACCATAAAAACCAGAGCAAGCTATTGTTGTGATAGCCACATTGAGAAAGTTTTATCAATATGAATTCACAGCCGGCTTGTGGGGTCTTCTCGACCGGGATTGTAACGCAGCTATTAAGATAAACATAGAGGGGTTTTGAACTGTTGCGGGGAAAATTGTAGAAAATTGTAGATATATAGTAAAATCTAAGAAACTTCTGCCAATGGGGAGGGGTAAGCAGCAACACAAGCCTTGCTGGAAACTCTTACTTATCACCGTAATCGCTATGTGGAGAACTATCTGCACAATACCAGCCGACTAATAGCCAATAGGCTAAAACAGCTTGGGATCGCAACTTTAGTCATCGGCAAAAATGAAGGCTGGAAACAAGAGGTTAATCTGGGCAAACGGAATAATCAAAAGTTTGTTAATATTCCTCATGCCAAGTTAATCGACCAGATTACCTATAAGTGTGAATTAATAGGCATCAAGGTAGTCATTCAAGAGGAAAGTTATACTTCAAAAACATCAGCCTTAGACTTAGAGGCTCCCTATAAGCAATCAGCCTATTTGGGGAGACGAGTCAAAAGAGGTTTGTTTAAGTCAAGTGAGGGACGTTTGATTAATGCGGACATCAATGGAAGTATCCAAATTATCCGCAAGTATCTCCCAGAGGCATTCAGCGTCGAGGGAGTAGTGAGCTGCGCCGTGCCGCCAATACTGGTCAATCCAGTGTGAAAGACTGAACCCATAAGTTTCTACAAGTTCAGTCTACACGGTTATTGCATATTCCTCACTATAAAAAGCCAAAAGCACCGCCAATTAGCGGAACCCCAACGGAAGCCTATCGGCTCTTCCGTAGGGTCAGTGCCAAAGGATGTCACAAAATTGTAACATTGGAGTCTGTGCCATTATCTGCATTAATGCTTATGATGATTGAATGGGGGAAGACCAAATTGGAGGTCGGCAATTTAGGTCGTTTCTTCTTGATCCGTTAAAGAAAATGATTAAGCAGTTTGCTAATGTAAGAAAGCATAGACACAGCGACAGTGAATGAACTGCACTCTCTATCCCTATTTTTCGATGTTCAATGCCTGCAAAATCCTGTTCAAACCATCTGTTAATTATTGAAGACGAAAAAGGGCGCAAGGAATATACCTTGGAGGAACCCGTTTATTCCATAGGCAGAGATCCGGATGTGGATATTCGTCTGTTCTCACAATTTGTGTCTCGCCGACACGCTACTCTAGTGCGGCGAGAACGGGAGGACGGCAGTTTCTACTACCGTATTGTCGATGGTAACCTCAAAGGGAAAACCAGCGCCAATGGACTGGTAATTAACGGTCGTAAACTTCCAGCCCATGATCTTGAAGATGAGGACGAAGTCGTCTTCGGTCCTCAAGTTAGTGCCAAATATTACATACTCAAGCGCGACTCTGTTCCCACCGGACCTCCCGATGAGTTTGACATCACCCTGATTAGCCCAAATATGATGGGGGGAGATCCAGATGACTGGACACCCTGATTATTAGCCCAACTTTGATCAGGGAAGTCCAGATGATTGAAACCAGGGGATTGAAACGAAAGGAAACGAAACAAACCCAACCATGGAATAAAGGAAAACAAAATCTGACTACAGGGTAAGTCGGGATTTATCCAGCAACACTTTCTAAGAGTTGCCAATGGCGGTTTTGGGCAACCGCCTCTTGAACTTCATAAAACTTATCGTGGCAGTGGTTGTCTACCTGTAAAGGTAACTCTTCATTTTTGATCACGAAATTCATGCGAATTTCCTGATCGGTAGCCATCGATTTGTCAATCAAAACCTCCACTGTCACGAGTTTGGCAAAGGCAACATGACCGGGAATCTCCCGTGCCATGATATAGTCTCCCGTATCATAGATAATGTCAAAATCGCAGGATTGTAAAACCTCAATCAACGATGGCTGAAGGTGATCGGGAGAAACTGCAACCGTAAATGAACAAGTGTAGCGAGCCATATTTAACCCTAGGCGTCAGATAGCTAGACCTTCTTATCATATCGAACCTCTGTTAAGGCTCATGAGCAGAAGGCTAAAAAAAATAAACTGATGCTCAGTTGTTTATCAGCTACCAGTATCTTAGCGGCTGATCCGGATAAGATGATCAATAAATCAGATTAGGGGTGGAGAAGGGGAAATGCTGATCGTGTTTGAGGGGGTCGAAGGTAGCGGCAAAACCACCCAAATCAAGCGATCGCGGGATTGGTTCCTCACCAGTGGCGTACTAGACACCCTGGGTAATTGTGGTAAGCAGCCACCTGTGATCATCACCCGAGAACCCGGAGGAACCACCCTAGGAATAAAACTACGTCAACTCTTACTCCAAGAAAACTCCTCATCCCTACAACACCGAACCGAACTCCTACTCTATGCCGCTGATCGATCGCAGCATGTTGAAGAATTGTTACAGCCTCAGCTCACCGCCGGGGCGATTATTTTGTGCGATCGCTACACCGACTCAACGATTGCCTATCAGGGGTATGGGCGAGGAATTGATCTAGCCCTGATTGAGCAAATCAACCACATCGCCACAGGAGGAATAGAAAGTGATTTGACCTTGTGGTTAGATGTTGATGTCACAATTGGTTTACAGCGAGCTAAAGAACGGGGAGTCGCTGATCGCATGGAACAAGCGGAGTTAACCTTTCACCAGCGAGTACAGCAGGGTTTTGCCCAATTAGCCTCCCATCATCCCCAGCGAATTGTCAGGATTGACGCCAATCAAAGCCCTGACGCCGTACAACTAGATATTCAGACGGTTTTGCGTCAACGAATTGGACACAAGCATGTCATAGATGTTTGACATAAGACGAATGACGAACAAATGACCATAGTTGCACAAAAACAAGCGATCGCACTCTTAGAGGGGGCAATTACAGCCAACCGCATCGCCCCAGCTTATCTGTTTGCCGGTTCTCCTGGAGTCGGGCGGGGTCTGGTCGCCCGGTGGTTCATTGAACGGTTGTTTTGTCAAGATATCCCACCCCAGAAGCAACCATTAGTCAAGAAACGCCTACAACAGGGGAACCATCCCGATCTCCTCTGGATCGAACCCACCTATCTGCACAATGGCATTCGCTTATCCGCCAAGGAAGCGGCAGAAAAAGGACTCAAGCGCAAAACCCCCCCTCAAATTCGCCTGGAACAAATTCGAGAAATTAGCCAATTTTTAGGACGTTCTCCCCTAGAAGCCTCTCGTCAAATTGTGGTGCTCGAACAGACGGAAACCATGGCAGAATCAGCCGCAAATGGCTTGCTCAAGACGCTAGAAGAACCCGGAAACGCCACGTTAATTTTAATTGCTCCCAGTCCCGATGCCTTATTACCCACCTTAGTGTCCCGTTGTCAACGGATTCCCTTTTATCGATTAGCACAAGACGACATGGCACAGGTGCTACAGCAAACAGGTTATGAGCAGATTCTCCAAGAACCCTCTATATTAGCCATTGCCCAAGGAAGTCCCGGAGAAGCGATCGCGGCGTTTGAACAACTCCAAGCCATTCCCCCAGAATTACTGGCAAAGCTGAACCAATTGCCCAACTCATCCCGCATGGCGCTAGAACTTGCCAAGGAAATTGATCAAACCCTTGATCCCCAAGCTCAATTGTGGTTAGTGGACTATTTACAGCATAGCTACTGGCAACACCAATCCCATACCCAGATTATTCACCAATTAGAGCAAGCGCGAACCTACCTTCTCGGCTATGCTCAACCTCGATTGGTTTGGGAAGTGACGCTTTTAGAGTGTCAATCAGTTTCATGAGAATGTCCTGAATCGTCTTGGTGTCCATGTTCAGTTTCTGACCCTTGATGATGATCGCCCGATTCTGTAGCATCATTGGGGAGTAAAAATTGCAATTGTGAGCGAACTTCTGTGTGTCTAATTATTCCTCCCTGAAGTCCCGTCCATGACACCAAACCTGTAGAAATAACTGCCACGACTAACAAGGTTATGGAAAACCAGGATGGAGTATTCTTTGTCCCTCGGAACAAGCCAAATAAGCTGATTACTCCTAATATCTCTAAAGCAATGAGAGCTTGCTCGGCAATGTTTCTATGGGCGTGAATCAACGAATGGGGAACTTGAGGAAGAGCGCTAACCACTTCTTCCGCTTGCATCCCTGCCCAAAAAACGGGGATCGTAATTAGGGCAATGATAAAAAAGCACCAATAACTTGCTTTTTTCAAATCTTCACTATCTTTGGCTAGGGCATAAATTAGTAATAGTAAACCAAATATATTCCTTAAAAATTGATAGATTGATCACCTCGATTTCATCCTATGAGACTGTCCATAAGATTCAATCTACCTAAAGAAGTATAAAACGTTAATTTGTGTAAATTATCGAAGTATTCGTCTATACTTTACTGAATTACTCTCGGCGAGGTTAGCATTTACTTTACTGAGCAATAAAATGCTTTCCTGAAAGATAGCTATTGTATTTTTTTACAAGGTTTTGTTATGGACTGGGATTACGAACTTTTGGTTATTGGCGCGGGACCCGGTGGTTTAGCGGCGGCTGAAAGCGCGGCTGGATATGGCGTCCGGGTGGCGATCGCGGAGCAAGATCAAGTCGGTGGCACTTGTGTGGTACATGGTTGTATCCCCGAAAAACTAATGACTTATGCGGCTGGTTTCTCCAAAGTGTTTGAACGGGCGGATGAATATGGATGGGGTCATGTTTCGAGGAACTTTGATTGGTGTCAATTTATGGAAGCCAGAAACCGCGACATTCAGCATTTGTGCCAAAGGCATACCCAAAAGCTGGAAAAAGCTGGCGTTGAATTGCTCAAAGGACATGCTAAATTTTTAGATGCTCACACGGTAGATATTGATGGACATCCGTACAAGGCGAAGCATATTTTGATTGCGGTTGGTCGAAAAGCAATAAAACCCCAGGTTCCCGGAATTGAATATGCGATTACAACCCGGAAATTTCTCGAACTTAAGCATCAACCCAAACACCTGGCTATTATTGGCAGTAACTATATTGCTGTGAAACTGGCGGGGATTATGAATGGGTTGATCTCAAAAGTTACTCTAGTCATCGCAGAGGAGAAAATATTGCCCGGTTGTGATCAGGATTTGCGGACAACGGTTCAAGACGAGATGACTCGGTTGGGAATTAGAATCTGCACCAATAGCCAGGTTGAGAAAATTGAACGAGTGCAAGATTGTCTGAATTTAAGGTTATTGGGTAATAGTGAACCCGTAGAAGTGGAAACCGTTGTCTGGATTACCGATCGCGTTCCTAATTGGGATGGATTGGGTTTAGAGAAAGCTGGGGTTGAAGTCAAGCAGGGAGCGATCGCGGTTGATGAGTACAGCCGTACCAGTCAAGCTAATATTTTCGCTGTAGGTGATTGTACCGCTAGACCCCCATTTACCCCAGTTGCGATCGCGGCGGGTCGAGCTTTCGCCGATACAGAATTTGGTGATCATCCTCGAATTGTCGATTATGACTATGTTCCCTACGTTGTTTCTTCCCAACCTGAAGCCGCTACCGTCGGGTTAACTCAAGCTCAAGCACAAGCACAGTTGGGCGAATCGGTGCGTTGTTATCAAAAAACATTCCAATCCCTTTTAGATATGAGGGCAGAATCACCGGAAAAAACACTACTGAAGCTAGTAGTTGATAGCAACTCAGATCGGGTTTTAGGCGCTCAGATGGTAGGAGACTGTGCCTCCGAGATTATTCAGATGATTGCTTTAGCCATTAACGCCGGGGTGACTAAGGCAGATTTTAATCATGCAATTGGCATTCATCCTTCCATCGGTGAAGAATTTTTCTGTTTATAACCGTAGGGGTTTGGTCTCCAAACTAAAAAGACGCCCAGGATATAGGATGCCATTTTCCAGCCGTAGTATTTGGCATTAATCCGAATTATCGGGAACACGACTAAATCACTAAAAATAAACGCGATAACCCCAGCAAAACTCACCCCATTGGCATAGAGAACCGAAGCCAAAGGAATATTCCCCATAGAACCGATAAACGTAAAAAATGCCGCAACGGGTCCAACAATCGTATTTTCTAGAATCGCCAAAAATCCGGGATTCCCATCTTGTCCAGAACCAATAAACAGGAACTGAAAAAACGATCGCGGCACAAATACAGCAATAGCCCCCGCCACAGTAAAACCGATGGTTACGTCTTTCCAAACCATCTTCCATTCCATGAAATATTTACGAGCAACCTGTTTCCATCCCTGTAGAGTTTGAATCTTCTCCTTCCAGTCGGGAGGATCTTCCCCATCATTTTGCTCGCCTTCATCTTCCCGTTCCCGCAGTCGTTTGCGTACCTTTCTAATTAGCTTGGTGGGGCGCGTAAACCGCACAATCAACCACGTAAAAATAATCAGCAGAAGTCCGCCCAAATACTCGCCGACGACGAACTGCCAACCGAGGAAGACGGCGATGATAAATCCTAACTCAATTACTAAATTGGTTGAGGCGAGTAAGAAAGCCAGGGAAGGAACAAACCCGGCTCCTTTTTTAAATAAGGATTTCGTTGTCGCTAGGGCGGCAAAACTACAGGAACTAGAAATAAACCCGAAAAAGGTTCCCAAGGCGACGCTACCTTTTCCCGCTTCACCCATTGTCTTTTGCATACGTTCGCGGGTCACAAAAACCTGGATAGCGCTGCTAATGACATAACCCAAGATGAACGCCCATAACGCTTTCCAGAAAAAGCCGAGTGAGGTTAACACTGCCTCACTATACATTTGCCAAAAGCTTGCGTTGTTCATGATACTTAACTGATTTGATATTTTTTTGATTGTTAGGGTCTTATTCCAACGAATTAACTTGATGTCAATAAATTAGCTTATTGAAAAGATCTATCAATAGCTAGATGAATTGAAACGGCTTCAAGCTCTGTAAACTACCCTAAAGAAGGGGTTAAGGGATTACATCTAACTATCGGATGATTCTTGATTCTATCTACTACCGCTAAGCGCAGTAGAGGCAAGTTATGACTTGCCCCTACTGATATTGGTTCAGATTTTTAGGTGGCAAACTAGGGACTTTATCGCTATCCTACAGGTTATCGGAAAAAGGTTTTACTATCACACGCCCAATAATCCGAACAATTTTTCGCTTGGATGCTGAGAACTTTATAGGGATGTACAACACACTTTTTTTCAGGCTTTTTGTTAAAAAATCTGCATTTAGTACAGGAAAATTTAGGTTTTACAACTAATTTTAATTTTCACGGTAACGGTTGAACGTTAAGCCAACTTAGTTCGACGTAACATAACTGCATTAATCGCCACAATGACTGTAGAAAGACTCATTAATAATGCCCCGACTGCGGGAGACAATAAAATTCCCCAAGCGTAAGCGACTCCAGCCGCCAGTGGAATTGCAATCACGTTATTTTAACCACAGCTTTAGCCAGGGAATGTTCAGAGGATGTTTCTAATGCAGGGGCAATTGCCAGGGCGTCTGTTTCGCTTATGTCTTCTGTATAAATATAAAGAACCATTGCTGAAATTGGAATGAGAAGTAGAGGATGGGTAAGGTGAGGATTAAACTAATAAAAAAGCGGCGTTTTACCCAAGACAACAGTATCTAAGACATCCACTTGAGCTAAACTGAAAAACCGCGAACCCGAAAATCCGGCTAATTTTAAGGTGGACTCAGATTGCTGTCCTCTCGCTTTTCACTGTAGAAAGTTGCGGGTGCGATCGCGTCCAACTAGAGAATGAGCTGTAATATCTGACTAATGGTGGACAACGATTTCATTTTGATTTCATGAGTTGATGCTATGAGAATTTTTTTAGTCGAAGATGAACCCGATTTAGGCGCGGCGATTAAGCGGGCGTTGAATCAAGAGGCTTATATTGTAGATTGGGTTCTCGATGGCGTTGAAGCCTGGGAATACTTAGAATCAGACTGGATTCAATACACCTTGGCAATCTTTGATTGGCTATTACCCGGATTATCCGGATTAGACTTATGTAAACGGCTGCGATCGCAACAAAGTCCTCTGCCCATCTTAATGCTCACGGCAAAGGATCGGATGGAGGATAAAATAATGGGGCTAGATGCTGGCGCTGATGATTATCTAGTCAAACCCTTTGGTATGGAGGAACTCCTAGCGCGGTTGAGAGCATTGCAGAGGCGCTCACCTCATTTCCAAGCGCAACACCTCAAAATCGGCAACCTCACCTTAGATTACGGTACTCATACCGCTTATTGGCAAGACTCCCCAGGAAATCAGCAAACGATTCCCCTCACTCATAAAGAATTTCAGTTGTTGGAATATTTTATGAGACATCCTAACCAAATTGTCACCCGCGATCAGGTGCTCAATCAACTCTGGGAATTGGGTACAGAACCAATGAGTAATGTTGTGGCGGCGCAAATGCGACTGCTGAGACGGAAGCTGGCGCAGCAGGGTTGCGATCATTTGATTGAGACGGTTTATGGGGTGGGTTATCGTCTAAATGTTCCATCTTAGTGTCATTCGTCATTTGTGTGCTTCCTTGCTTACCTAGAAGGGCGGGTTTAGTCACATCCCGGTGCAAAAGAAACGATAATAGTAAAACCCGCCCCTACACCTCTACACCCCTGCACCCCCGCACCCCTACACCCCTGCACCCCATCTCCCTGATCAGATGAATCAAAATCAATTATTTCGCTCAACTCGGTGGCGACTGGCTGGTTGGTATGCTGGCGTTATGGGTTTAATTTTGGGCGTTTCGGGTTTCGGGGTGTATGAGGCGATTGCTCATGCTCATCGCGTTAGTGCTGATCAAGAGTTGAAATCAGTGGCGGGGATGTTGCATGATAGTTTAGAACCGACATTAAGACAACCGGGGCGTCTGGAAACAGCGGCAAAGCGACGTTTACCCAACCTCTGTTTAATGCGCGATCGCACGGTGGATAATCAGACTCAATCTACCTTGGGGGAGTTTTGTACAGCCGAGAGACATACTTCACCTGCTCATCGTTTGAGTGCGATTCATCAAGGCGATTACTTTATCCGCTTCTTCGATAAGTCTGGACAACTGATTGCTCAATCGGGATCACCACCGCAGCAATTGTCTACTGAGTTAATCCCTGAAAACGCCACAGAACAAAGCTTACTCACCCTTAAGGATACGTCAGGCGATCGCTACCGACACCTGGTTTTAGCCTTGGATACCCCAACTAATCAGCCTTGGGGATATCTCCAGGTGGGTCGTTCTTTAGCAGATTTTGATGATTATCTCGCTTCAGTCAGAATCCTGATGTTACTGGGGTTACCTTTAGCTATGTTGCTCGTCGGTGTCGCCGCTTGGTGGCTAGCCGAGTTAGCCATGCGCCCGATTTACCAATCCTACCAGCAGATTCAACAATTTACCGCCGATGCTGCTCACGAATTGCGGACACCCTTAGCGGCGATTCGAGCCACCGTTGAATCGGTTCTCCGACTGGCTTGTATCTCAGAAGCTGAGAGTCGCGAGACGTTGCAGGTTATTGAACGTCAAAATTATCGATTATCTCAACTGGTGAGTGATTTATTGCTGTTGTCTCGTTTAGATCGAAAAATTCAACACAATCAATGGCATCTTTGCTGTATGCAAGACTTGCTCAATGATATTGAAGAAGAACTCGCCGCCCTCGCTATGACCCAGCAGATTAAGTTAACCACAGATATTCAGGTTGATCAACCCATCCAGGTTTTAGGAGACGAAGAACAGCTTTATCGACTGATATTTAATATTGTCGTGAATGCGCTGCATTATACACCCGCCGGGGGTCAGGTTAAGGTTAGTCTGGATTGCCGGGATCAGTGGGTGTTGATTCACATCCAGGATACAGGAATTGGCATTGCACCCGAACATCAGAAGCACATTTTCGACCGATTTTATCGCATCAATAGCGATCGCGCCAGGGTGTCGGGAGGTTCAGGGTTAGGGTTATCGATTGCGCGTGCGATCGCCCAAGCTCATCAGGGTACTATTCAGGTGCACAGTGAATTAGGTAAGGGAAGCCAGTTTACAATTCGGTTACCCAAAAGCGTTTAACACCCAAAACTACCGCAAAATTTGCTTTTCCTTGGTTTCCCCCGTGCAAAAAAAGCGAAGCATCCTATGGCTTCCCCCATGGAACAAAAAGCGAAGCATCCACTGGTCTCCCCCTTTTTAAGGGGGACGGAAGGGGGATCTATAAGGGGGACGGAAGGGGGATCTATAAGGGAAGAGGGAGATCTAAATCGGCAATAAAAATTTATGTCTAATGAAGGAACCCGAATAATCAGCCACTCTGTTATAGTTTCAGAATGCCAAACCTTCAAAAAATAACCATGAAAACTAAATCCATGATCCAAAATACTCGAAAAGTCGTGATGAAACTCCTACCCGCACTCTTTTCTCTAGTGTTAGTGACATTAACTTGGACAGGCACATTTTTTAATGCAACGCCAACAGCCCATGCTTTAACCGTAAAAACGACACCGTTTATCCTTGCCGATAGTAACCCAGTTGATAAAGTATTCGGTTCTGGAACCAGCGACCAAATTCAAGGGAAAGCCAAAGAAGACATCGGCACCGTAGAACGAAATGTGGGCAAAGCCAAAGAAGACGTTAAAGGTGCAGCAAAGCAAGCTCAAGGGCGGGCGGAACAAGATACAGGTCGCCTTAAAAATCGCGCCGAAGATGCAGGTTCGGATATGGAAGAGGCTTCTCAAAATCTGGGAGATGCGATTAAGAGTTTGTTTGGGGAATAGTACCCTAGCCTAGCTAAACGAATTGGCTAAAAACTCCTGACTAAATGGTAAAATCGGCTAGTCAATAACCGCTTTGCTGACTTCAGTAGAAATGTCCTCAGAGGCGTTTCTACTGAATACGTTTATTTTTACTTATGACTTCTTTTTCCCCTATTGTTAAACCGATTAGTCAGATGAGACTAGCACCAGGCAGTGCTGTCACCATTCCTAACGTAAACTGGCAGGAATTTGAGTCTATTTTGGCAGAATTGGGAGAAAAACGTGCAGCAAGACTTGCTTACAGCCAGGGAACATTAGAAATTATGGTTCCTTTACCGGAGCATGAAAAACCGAAGGATATTATTTCAGATATAGTCAAGCTATTGCTCAAGGCTACAGGCAGACGGTATGAACCTTTTGGTTCAACTACCTTTAAAAAAGAAGGAGCCGCAGGCGTTGAACCGGATGCTTGTTTTTACATTCAAAATTATCAACAGATGATTGGTCGTCGCCGACTTGAACCCGATGATCCGCCACCTGATTTGGCAATCGAGTCAGATGTTACATCGAAAACAACATTAGATGCTTATCAAGGGATTGGCGTTCCCGAAGTCTGGGTTTATGATAGTGGGAAGTTGACACTTTATGTGTTAAGAGAAGGGAAGTATATACTATCAGATATTAGTCCGACGTTTCCAGAAATTCCGATCACTCAGGTTATCCCGGCTACCGTAAAACGGTCATGGCAAGTGGGACATGTTCAGGCGTTGGAGGAATTTGAAAGCGCAGTTATTAGAGGTAGTCGTTAACGTTACCCAATTTAAATGCATGACAGCTTATCATCGCTAATCAGGAAGATTTCATCTTGAT
Source organism: Coleofasciculus sp. G1-WW12-02 (assembly GCF_040219735.1). Taxonomy (NCBI): domain Bacteria; kingdom Bacillati; phylum Cyanobacteriota; class Cyanophyceae; order Coleofasciculales; family Coleofasciculaceae; genus Coleofasciculus; species Coleofasciculus sp. G1-WW12-02. Next base: position 20,578 of record NZ_JAVJRX010000169.1, read on the forward strand.
TTCATATTTTTCTGTCAAACTAAGAAATATCCAGAAATCATTTTGGACAGAGAGTTGGATGAAATTTTAGACCTGTTCAGCAGATAGCTACTATGGGAAATCGATATATCAAACAACTTACCGCACTCGCGATCGCGACAACCTTAATCATCGGCTCTGCACCCAAGCCGATCATGGCACAGCAGCGCAACGCCGTAGCTCATCCCCGCACTCCCTACCGCCTCAGCTTCTATAACCGCCACAGACGCAGTTACCGAGTCGCTAGTGCGCTGCATTTTGCACATAGCAAGCTCCATGATGTTTTACTTTTAACTCCCTTCCAGCGTCATGGTGAGGAAGATACGAAGCTTTACCAGGAAGTTCTAGCGTTTTACCAAAATCCACCCCGGATTGAGCCAACGATGGAATTATATGCGCCTTATACAGCGCGTGCAACTTGGCGACTCTTCCGCACCATTGACTCCGTGCATTTACTCCACGAAATGACTGAGGATATCATGGCAGATTCAGATATTCCTTGGAATGAAAAAGAACAAGTACTCAAAGAGGCTTATGACTATTATAAATCCACCTATAAAGACATTGCATTGAGTCCCGCACCCCTAGATGTAACCATGCGTCGCGCTGGGGTAATGATGAAGCCCTATTTTAGCATAACTCGGAATTATTATCCGAAAAATAATAACTTTTTCTATGCCGCTCATTGGTGGCATCCGGCGATTTATGAGTCGATGATGATTGGCGGAAATGATCAGGAACAGGACAAGATGATCCAGAAAATGGAAGATTTGTTTAGTTCCCAAGTTGTTCCCAATCCCCCGATGCGGATGATATTAAGTCGAGAAGGCTCACCCCGTTACAGTCGTCTTTCTCCGGAAACGGCGAATGTTTTTGATAATTTACACATGCTCCATGGCATTACTTATGATATTTTTGCTTACGATGGGTGGACAATTGAGCAAAAACGGGCTGAATTGAATCGGGTTTTAGATGCGATGAGTTATCAGCCAGGGGATGAGAAATTAGTGCGGAAGTTTACCACACCTAAGCCTGATTTAAATCCGTTAGTTTATGATGATTGGATTAAAAGCTCAGATGGTGCGATGGCACAAATGATGATGGAAATGTTGGCAGAGATGATGCCAATGATGATGCAGCACCATGGGGGTATGGATTCCCAGATGGATCACGGTGAGATGGATTCGCAGATGGATCATAGTCAGATGGATTCAGATGGACATCATAGTGAGATGAGTCCTCAAATGCACCAGATGCATCAACAGTTAATGGCACAGTTGAAACTGAAACTGACTCCGGGAATACAATCGGGTGAAATGCCGGGTTCATTTATGGATGCGATGATGGAAATTATGCCAAATATGCCGATGTCTCCTGAGGCGATGGCACCGGGTAAAGTTAATCCAATGATGATAGAGGTAATGCTGAAAGGTTGGCAGGAAAAGTATGGCAATTTACCTGATGTTGAACCGCTTCCGATGGGGAGTGAGCCATCAGCACAAATATTTTTAGAGTAGGCTCTTTAGGTTCGCCGTTGTGCTGTATTCGCCATAAATGCTGATATCACCCACGACAAACTTTTAAGAGAGGTTCCGGTGGAACTAATACCAAATCTGCCTTTATTACTATTACCCCCTTTTGCCACGGCGATTGAAATCGCTGCTACACAAACAAAGTCCGCCTACGCGGACTAGGTTATAACGGGGGTAGCTAACCCGGATTTGGTATAAATGCTGATATCACCCACGACAAACTTTTAAGAGACGTTCCACCGGCACGTCTCTACAAAAGGGCGAATCAAGGCGACAATATCCCAGTTTTAACTGATATTTTGCACCTGTTTCAATAGATTGTGTTGAGTTTAGGCGAGATTCGTAAACCCCCAAGGCTTTGAGCAATGGTGCGTTACGCTTCGCTAAAACACCCTAAAGTTGGGTTTGAATTTATAGTATTAGGAGTGAGGAAAATGAAACATTCATTGCAGCCGCTTACGGGTTTAACTGTTATCGTTTTAACCATCGCAACATTTGGGCAATCAACCGCACAAGCCTCTGACCATTTCAACTTAGAAGAAGGATTACCGATTGAAGTTGAAGATGCTTATCCGGTTCCTTATCAAGGATTAGAAGTTCAGGGACAATTCCGATACGATCGCGCGGCGGATGGCGAGGATCAGTTTATCCTGGAACCGCGCTTGGAGTATGGATTTGCCCCCAACTGGCAAGGGAAAATTACTGTTCCCTTTGAATTTGGAGCAAAGGAGGATGGTATCGGGGATGTGGGTGTGGAAGTGTTTTATAATTTCAATACAGAAACCCTGAAAACACCTGCGTTTGCGGCGTCTTTGAGTGCGGATCTGCCGACGGGTAATGATAGTGCAGGAGTTGATCCGACGTTGAAGTTAATTGCGACGAAAACATTAGGAACCGGGGCAAATTTAGATCGCCTACATTTGAATGTGGCTTATGGTTTAAATGATCAGCGCCAAGATGGGGAACGCCGCGATCGCTTGTCTGGTGTTTTGGGGTATAGTCGCCGTCTAAATTCAGAAGCGCTGCTGCTGACGGATTTTGTTTATGAGCAGGAATTAGAGGAGGATAAGGAAGCGTTTCTGCTGGAGTTGGGGGTTCGCTATCAACTGACACCTCTGAATGTGTTATCGGTTGGGGTTGGGGTTGGTTTAAGTGAGGAGTCTCCTGATTTTCGGGTTACGGCTGGATTTCAACAATCATTGTGATGGTTAAGCACCATTCTCAATTAGGCGGTTAAAACATATCACCCAGCGATCGCGGGGAGATAACGTATAGTTAAGCACCATTCTCAATTGGGCGGTTAAAACCGCAGCTACACAAACTAAACCCGCCTGCGCGGGTTTCACAACTCTTGATTTTTCGGATAGTCCGCGTAGGCGAACTTCGTTTTTAGGGTTCCGCGAATTCCATTCGCCAGGGTTTGTTTGAGGTTCTTAATGAGTGTACTATTTCTCTTATGGTGCTGAGTATGGGAATTATTATCTGGTTTCAAACGCGATCGCATTCCCGGCGCTAATTTTTATCCCTCATAGGAATTCACGGAAATTCCAACATTTCAATAAAATAATTGTAGCGGCACGGCATTGCCGTGCCCTTTCAATTCCTGATAGGGATTCAGGGGGATTTCGACTTTTTTACGTATACATTAAATGAAGTACACAAAGTTTCAATCCCTGATAGGGATTCAGGGGGATTTCGACCTTCACCGCTTTATCAGCGCTTGCTTCGCCTTTTCCCAGTTTCAATCCCTGATAGGGATTCAGGGGGATTTCGACTGCCGACCTCTGAAACGCTTACTGTATTTAGTTTTCAAGGTACAATTCCGAGAGACTCCATTAAATATATCATTTCCAGCTTCAGCCGACAAGAGGTATCCAAAAACAAACCCATTCAAACCCAGTCCCAGTAAACCTTTCAGCGTTTCCGAGAACCTCTCTCTGAGGCAAATGTCCTCAAACCCAGATGAGACAAGGAATACAGCCGAAAAATCAGACTCGCCCAAAAAAACACCTACCCCCTCTCGGATTTAACCCCAAAACATTGACCTGATCATGCTTCAAACTCAACACATCAGGTTGCAGTACAACCATCCTAGCCCACCCCATCTCCTTGTTGCCATCTCCCTCATCTAAGTTTTCACGGGAAGCCTAGAAACCTGCATCGGGGAGAGTTTAGTCACATCTAGATGCAACCGAAAAGGTAGTAGTAAAACCCGCCCCTACACAATCTCCCACTCTCCCACTGCATCGGGGCGGGTTTAGTCACATCTAGGTGCAACCGAAAAGGTAGTTGTAAAACCCGCCCCTACACAATCCCCCTTGACTCTCCAGTCAACTGGAGACTTTATCCTATATATATAACACCCTTAAGACCTTAAAACCTGCCATCGCCCCTCCACACCCCCGCACCCCCGCCCGCCAAACTCCCCAAACTGTTACTATCAGGAGTCAACCATGGAAACTAGCCATCTACGACTACAAGGAATGGGTTGCGCCTCTTGCGCCACCACCATTGAACAAGCCATCCAAAACGTTCCTGGCGTTGTTGAGTGTAATGTTAACTTTGCCATGGAACAAGGTTCTGTAACCTATAATCCCAAGGCGACAAACTTAGACAGCATCCAAAAAGCCGTCGCCGATGCGGGATATGGGGCGCAACCCTTAGATACCACCCGAATGGGTGAAGACACCGATGCCGAAAAAGCCGCAAGGGAAGCCCATCAACGGGATCTCAGACGTAAAGTTATCGTCAGCGGCGTTATCAGCCTCATCCTCGTCGTCGGTTCACTTCCGGCGATGACAGGATTGCACATTCCCTACTTTCCCTCCTGGCTGCATAATGCTTGGGTACAACTGGTTTTAAGTACACCTGTACTCTTTTGGTGCGGTCAATCCTTCTTTGTCGGCGCATGGAAAGCCTTTAAACGCCATGGCGCGGATATGAATACTCTGGTGGCGCTGGGGACAGGTTCCGCCTATTTCTATTCTCTGTTTGTTACCCTTTTCCCTGGCTTTTTAATCACTCAAGGATTATCACCGGATGTGTATTATGAACCCGCCGCCGTGATTATTACCCTCATTTTATTGGGGCGACTGTTGGAAAATCGGGCGAAGGGTCAAACCTCAGAAGCGATTCGCAAGTTAATGGGATTACAAGCGAAAACAGCGCGGGTAATTCGTAAAGGTGAAGAAGTTGATATTCCCATTGAACAGGTTATCGTCGGTGATGTTATTGTCGTGCGCCCAGGGGAAAAGATTCCCGTCGATGGGCAAGTGGTTGATGGTGTATCTACCATCGATGAATCCATGGTAACCGGAGAACCCATCCCCGTGAAAAAACAAGCGGGAGATGAAGTGATTGGCGCTACGATTAATAAAACTGGGAGTTTCAAATTCCGCGCCTCACGAGTGGGAAAAGATACCGTATTGGCGCAAATTGTCAAATTAGTCCAAGAGGCGCAAGGGTCAAAAGCCCCGATTCAGAAACTCGCAGATCAAGTCACAGGCTGGTTTGTACCCGTTGTGATTGCCGTTGCGATCGCGACCTTTGTAATCTGGTTTAATATTATGGGTAATATTACCCTTGCCACGATTACCACCGTTGGGGTTTTAATTATCGCTTGTCCCTGTGCGTTAGGATTAGCTACCCCGACATCCATTATGGTTGGCACGGGATTAGGCGCAGAAAATGGCATTTTAATTAAAGGCGGAGAAAGTTTAGAACTCGCCCATAAACTTCAGGCAATTGTTCTGGATAAAACTGGCACGATTACCCAAGGCAAACCCAGTGTAACTGATTATGTAACCGTAAAAGGAACAGCGGATCATCATGAAATTAAACTCCTAAGATTAGCCGCCGCCGTGGAAAGACTTTCGGAACATCCTTTAGCCGAAGCCATCGTTGATTATGCCAAACTCCAAGGTGTTGAATTCCCCTTACCCGATGCCCAAAACTTTGAAGCCGTTGCGGGAATGGGGGTGCAAGGAAAAGTAGAAAATAACCTGATTCAAATTGGTACTCAACGCTGGATGGATGCACTAGAAATTAATACCCAATCCCTGCAAACCCAGAAACAAACCTGGGAAGCCGCGACAAAAACCACCGCTTGGATTGCCGTTGATGGTAAGGTTGAGGGATTAGTTGGCATAGCTGATGCTTTAAAACCCTCCTCTGTTGAGGCGGTAAAGAAACTGCAACGCCTGGGGTTGCAAGTGGTGATGCTCACAGGAGATAATCAACAAACAGCAGACGCGATCGCACGAGAAATGGGTATCCAGCACGTCTTTGCCGAAGTGCGCCCGGATCAGAAATCCGCCGTCATCCGATCTTTGCAAACCGAAGACATCAAGAAAACACCGAATTCAAAACCCAAAACCCAACATTCAAACCGTATTGTTGCCATGGTAGGCGATGGAATTAATGACGCCCCAGCCTTAGCCCAAGCGGATGTAGGAATCGCCATTGGCACCGGCACCGATGTCGCCATAGCCGCCAGTGATATTACCCTGATTTCCGGTGACTTAAATGGGGTTGTTACCGCGATTCAACTCAGCCACGCTACCATGCGAAATATTCGCCAAAATCTCTTCTTTGCCTTTATTTACAACACCGCCGGAATTCCCATCGCGGCAGGAATTCTTTACCCCTTATTTGGCGTATTACTGAATCCAATTATAGCCGGGGGAGCAATGGCGCTGAGTTCCATTTCCGTGGTCACTAATGCCTTAAGGCTGCGGAATTTTCAGCCCAAAATTATCACTCATCCTGCTAAGTAAGATACCCCCAATTATCAGTGAAATCCTGTATTGGCGACCCGATAATATCAATAAACAATCCGAATTTTCTCAACTTTATCGGGTCGCACTTTACTAATCTAGGAGGAATCAAAACAATGTTAACCAAACCCAAAACCTTAGCTTATCTGATTAGTTTAGGACTTCTATTCGGAGTCGCTGCCAATCCTGCTACGGCTGAAATGTCAGAACATCAGTCCCAGCAGACCAATCAATTCCGCCGAATTGAGCAATCATTACCGCTAAAAGTCGGTGTCACCCTAGGCGGTTTAGCGTTAATTGGGACAGAACTTTGGTGGTTTTTATTTAGCAAAAACAAAGCTAATAAAACCTAACCTAGCTGTGTAAAATTAAACCCAGGCGATTAAAGTCACGGAACCCTACTAACAAAGTCCGCTTGACAAGGAAATGAAAAAATTAAGGGGTGTGAAACTTTGAAACCCGCTAAGGCGGGTTTCGTTGGTTTAGCCTAGCTGACTATTCCAGACTAAAATCATAGTAAAAAATTGAGATAGGCAAGTGCCTCTTTCTGTAGGATAGTCATAGCCTATCCGTCTATATATCTGAAGGAAGAACAACCTAGAATCTGTTTGTATTCACGAATACAATCCAACTTAACATTAGAGTCCTACTTACAACTTTTGATAGAGGTTTGGTGCAGTCATAACAATTATTCTGGGCATAAAGATTCATCTAGATCAACCGATTTATCCGGATATCTGTGTAAATCTTTGTAAAGATTGCTCACATCCTTTTGCGTCAAGGTGCCAAAGTTTTTTAGCTCAAGACATAGTACCGTTTATTTATGTCCGACTACTTAGGTAAAACCTTTTCACTTTTGTAAAAAAGTTAGTTAAGATGGCATATCCTCCAGCTCCTTGGACACTGCAAGGCTACAGTATCCAGACCTTGCATTTGTTTGATATTGCAAAGGTGCGCTCGTTTGTTCCTTCTGAATTGGAAATTATTTCTGTTTTACCCGGTAAAACTCTTGGTGGAATTTACGCGGCGTTTTATGGTTTAGGTTCCACCTTAACCTATAGCGAGTTAATTATTGTCAGTGCTGTAACTCGTTATGGGGGTAAATTCGGTACTTGGATTTCCCACCTCTATGTTGATAATGCTGATTCGATGGAAGGGGGGCGAGAGATTTGGGGACTCCCCAAGGAACTCGCTCAATTTAGGTGGGAATTAGGGGAACGCTCTGGTGTAAACGTGCATCAAGGAGACCAGTTACTCTGTAGTATTAGCTACGATTGGCAACTTCCCCAATGGCGACAGCCGCTAAGTTTACCAAGTTTTAGCGCTCTCGGTTCTAACCTGCTCTCCTTTGAGGGTAAAGGTGAGATTGGGTTGTCTCTGATTGGTGTCAAGGTACAAATACCTGTACAAAGTCCTTTCTCTACCTTGGGTTTAGACCAACCTTTGCTGGGCTTTTATGGTAACCAATTGCGTCTAGTTGCAACTGCACCAGTCGTTATCGGAGAGAGATCTGTCCCCTTCAGTGAATCGCGACTATAAATTCTATCCAATCCACTTTTACAATCTTTTTTATTGTCCTGATGTAGAGATGTTGTCTACAACAGCGATACCAATTTATAATAACTAGGACAATGCCAAAACAAGTAACAATCGAACCACATCTAAGCTTTTGCGGCTTTATTGTAATTCATGAGCCAGACATTATAACCATCCATGAAACCTTTATTTAGCGGTAGTTTCCACCGCTGTATTGTCTATTACCTGATTTTCGCGATCGCGAAAAATTGAAAGAACACAAGAGGTTAAAGCAGTCTTATCCCGTAATGGGCAAGAGCGCTCACATTGACCAAAGCTTTTGAACTTACCTATTGGGTCATGCTGACCCCCAATCGCGATGAGCGTCTAGCGGTATTGGACGCGAGACTACTCTCAAGTTTGCCCAAGGAGGCGCAAAGGTAGTGGGGCGCGATCGCGGGTGTCGTCGCACTGGGAACACTCGCTGCCCTAGCTATGCCAGTATTTAGAGAGGGAGTATGAGGTCTTCTTTGACTTGTTCACGGTTTAAAAGAGAGTGGATTCTAATACCAAAAAGGTAACATCCTCCGCACCTCAAGAGGTCGGTTTTCCGATCATCACCCGACAACTATTCAACCCAAGAATTAGCCAATATAAGAATAGAGTTACACAGGTGAAGGTGGATTATGTTTCCATTCTGGAATTGGGATAATGCTTGCTGCGGTGGAGAACCTGTTTCTCGGAAAACCAGCTTAGAGCGTAAGCTCAAGTTTCTTAAGGCAATGCGTGGCGATCTAGAAATCAGATTAGCTGGACTCAATGCAGCAATTGGCACGATTGAGGAGCAATTAAACCAAGACGATACTGCACAGACTTTGTAAAAAGTCAAGGGTTACAGCAACAACTGTGATCCAACTCGCCACAATCAGGATGCGCTAAGGGTGCGTTACGCTACGGCGGCAAACGCACCCTATTTTGAAACTTCCAGCAATTCCAATATTGCGGGAACTGGCGGTGCAATTTTCTCAACTCAGGTAAACGCGATCGCAGAACGTACTGTTTAAGTTGAGGGATTTTTTATGATGTAGAGGTAAAATTGTCGTTAAAACCGCTAGATGAACTATTCCTCTGATTCTGTCATCACTAAGCTTACTAGAGTGGAGGCGATCGCATTCATCGGCACAACGAAATCTACCGCACCCGTTTGAATTGCCGCAGACGGCATCTCGAAAAACTCACAACTGTCCTCATCTTGGGCGATGACTTTACCACCCATCTTATGAATAGCCTTCACCCCCAAAGCACCATCGCTGCCAGTACCAGAAAGAACTACCGCGATCGCACGTTCTTTAAACGTAGCGGCTACTGACTGCAACAGGAGGTCGGCAGAGGGGCGATCAAAGTCCACAAATGCTGCCTGAGAGAAAGAGAAGGTACTATTCGGGTTGACTAGCAGGTGTTCAGTTGGGGGGGCAATGTAAGCTATCCCCGGTTTTATTGACTCTCCGGCTTCAGGCAGTTTGAGGGGTAAAGTCGTGGAACGGTTCACTACGTCACTTATCCAATTGGCAGAGGATTGAGAGTCTAGGTGCTGCACCACGACGAGCGCTGCCGGAAAATCCCCTGGTAAGGCAGCTAAGATATGGCTTAGGACTCTCAGTCCACCAGCTTTTGCCACCAGTACCACAATTTTAAAGGTCGTTAGCTCGTTTTCCTGGTTCGGGTTGGAGTCCTGGGTAGCGGCGGCAGATGCTGGCGTAGTCGGCAATTGGGCTTGAAAAAGTGCTTTGCGAATGATGTCAGCACGCTCTCGGGCTTCCTGCGCTTTCGCTTCAAAACGCTGGGCTGAAATGGAACGGTTATTATCGCGGGCTTTCGCTGCCATCTGACTCATCAGCTCTCCACGCTCCTCTAGAGAACGGATTGCCGTCCACAGCGCCTGCTCTTGAGTCTCGGATTGCCCCGCCACCAAACTACCTGCTGACCAAGCATGACCCACGCGACAACGGTATTTGAGCAAACCTCTCTCGTCTTGATAGTACAGCATACCGCCGCAGTCCGGACAAGCTAAGCTTGCAGGTGTTCCAAACTCACGCTCTCGCATAGCCGTCCCATTGAGTTCCACCACATCAGGTTCTATCTCTATCTCGTTCTCACTAAACATGGTTGTTGCTCCTTCCTCCGTTACCGATTCATGGGCTAGACGCACTAAAGTGGAGGCTATTGACGACAAGGGCAGAATATGGTCAACATCTACGTGTTTAATCGCGCTCTTCGGCATTCCCGAAAACAGGGCATCATCGGGATCTTGAACAATCGCCACACCGCCCAAACGTTTCACATCCATAAGCCCTACAGTACCATCGTCGAGGGCACCCGATAGCACCACACCAACGACTCGACGTCCATACGCCTTCGCTGCCGTGCGAAATAGGGGATCGACAGCCGGACGACAACCGTTCTCCTTCGGACCATACACTAAGCAAACATAGCCGCGTTTGACTAGCAGGTGGTAGTCCGGAGGGGCTACATAGATGTGCCCTTGTACGATCTCCTCACTCTCTGTAGCATGAGCCACTGGCAAGAGGCTTTTTCGGTTCAAAATATCCGGCAGAAAGCTTTTAACGTGGCGTGAAATATGAACGACAATGAAGATCACTGCTGGTAGATTCTCTGGCAAAGCAGCAACCAGTTGAGTCAACGCTTCCACTCCGCCTGCGGAGGATCCAACAACGATGATGTCATGACCTGGCATTTATTTTTTCTTCTAGAAGGTGGGGGAATATTTATTTGATGAATGCGAGGAGATGATAACCATTGTTGATATTTCCTACTACTGTTAAGTAGAATAACAAACTATTATTTTCCTCAACGTCTCCCCATGGTAAGAATGTTAACGACCCCCAAGCTTGCTTGCGCTACAGTGTGGACTTGCAGACTTCTCCCATCTAAAGTATGACCATAAATCCAACAAATCTTGATTAAATAACCGACAAAGACAGCGCAACAAGGCATTGTTTTATATAACTTGGGTCGGCTCGAAGACGCGGCTGCCAGCTATTATCATGCTGTGGACGTTATTGTCATTTGTAAGGGTTTGAGGTTTATTTACATAACTTAATATAGTTGAGTTTATTTCCACCAACCTACTTAGTACAAGATAGGCTGCCAAAATAATTGGGCGAGAGGCTGACGTTGATACCGATGTCCCGGATAATCAAGATAAGGCATCGAACCTTACCTATCAAACGCTTCGAGCATTCTCTCTCTAGGTGACGAATCCTAATGGCAGCATCAACTCCCCGTTTCCCCGATATCCAAAACCACTGGGCGCGTTCATTCATAGAAGGGTTAGCCCAGGCGGGTATGATTAGTGGCTTTCCCGATGGGCGTTTTCGTCCTGATGATCCCATGAGTCGGGCGCAGTTTGCTGCTTTGTTACAAAATGCTTTTTCTAAACCCAGTAAACGCCCTAATGTTCCTTTTGTCGATGTTCCCGCCAAACATTGGGCAACTGGCGCGATTGCTAAGGCGTATCAAACGGGGTTTATGTCGGGATATCCGGGAAATCGGTTTCGCCCAGAGGCGAGTATTGCCAGAGTGGAAGTGTTGGTATCCCTGATAGCGGGGTTGGAGATAAGTACCAGTGGATTAGCACAGGTGAAAGCCGCCCTACCGGAACTCTATCAAGATTTTAGCGACATTCCCAGCTATGCTATTGATCGGATTGCGATCGCAACCAATACCGATATGGTGGTGAATTACCCACAGGTCAAGCGGTTTAACCCCCTCAAAGCCGCCACTCGTGCGGATGTCGCCGCGTTTATTTACCAGGCTTTAGTCTATACCGGTCAACTCGACGCCATTGGCTCAGACTATATTATTGTGCGCCAGAAAACCGCGAAACTGAGCCATCAACGGGAGTTTCGTGGGGCGTGGATAGCTACCGTTTGGAACATTGATTGGCCCTCGCAACGGGGACTGTCTGTCGCCCAACAGCAACGGGAACTGCTGCAAATTATTGACCGCGCGGCTAATCTCAAGTTAAATGCTTTAATCTTACAAGTTCGACCCACAGGCGATGGGTTTTATGCCTCCCCGTTAGAACCGTGGACTGAATGGCTTACCGGAATTCAAGGTCAAGCCCCCGATCCTTATTATGACCCTTTAGAGTTTGCGATCGCGGCTTGTCATCAGCGCAATATTGAACTCCACGCCTGGTTTAACCCCTATCGCGCCAAAACCTCTTCCCAAAGTTCCACCAGTGTCGCCCCTCACATTACCATCACTCATCCCGAATATGTGTATCAATACGGCAATCAGAAGTGGATGGACCCTGGTGTCAAAGTGGTTCAAGATTTAACCTATAACGTAATTATGGATGTAGTGCGGCGCTATGACGTAGATGGCATTCACCTAGATGATTATTTTTATCCCTATCCCATCGCGGGTGAGAATTTCCCCGATGATAAAACATACAATGCTTATCGAGCCAAAGGCGGCACCCTTAGCCTAGGCGATTGGCGGCGGGAAAATGTCAATCAAATGGTTCAGCGCCTTTATACGGGGATTCGCGCCACAAAGAAACAGGTCAAATTTGGTATTAGTCCCTTTGGCATTTACCGTCCCGGACAACCTGCCCAAATAAAAGGTTTAGATCAATACGAATCCCTGTATGCTGACCCGAAAAAATGGTTAGCAGAGGGATGGATTGATTATATCGCCCCGCAATTGTACTGGCGTATTGACCCCCCAGCCCAAAGTTATCCCGTTCTTTTGGAATGGTGGACTGATAATAACCCGAAACAGCGACATATTTATCCCGGCAATCGGTTAAGTATGTTGGATGATAAAGACTGGTCTTTTTTGGAATATGAACGACAGGTTGATATTACCCGCAATCTCGCTCCTCAACTCTCGCTAGGCAATATTTTTTATAATATGAAAATATTTAATGAAAATCGTTTTGGGGTAGTTGAAAAGTTCCAAGCGTCTGTTTATAATCAACCCGCTTTGTCTCCAACCATGTTGTGGCTGAGTGATACACCGCCAGCGATTCCCGTTAGGGTGAGAGTCATTGGGAATAAGCTGATTTGGAGTGCAGCAGTTAATGCCAAAATTCGCTCCTGGACAATTTATCAGCAGCAAGGTAATAACTGGAGACTGCACAAAATTTTGCCAGAGGAGACAACCGAGGCTGAATTAGCAGCAGGAACCTATGCGGTTTGTGCTGTAGACAGACTGGCGAATGAAAGTTTAGGCGTAGTGGCGTCTATTCAATAATGCCGATGCTAAAGGATGTCACCGGAACGTCTCTACTAGAGGAAAGACCATGAATACTGTAACCTTAAATTTAGACACCATTCCCTTAACTGACGAACAATTCTATCAATTATGTCAAAATAATCGCGAGTTTAACTTTGAAACGACGGCGCAGGGAGAATTAATTATCATGCCACCCGTTGGCGGAGAAAGTGGGAATCGAGAATCTGAACTGATTGCTGATTTGGTCATCTGGAATCGGCAAACTCGCTTGGGTTATACCTTCAGTTCCTCCACAATATTTAAGTTACCCAATGGTGCGAAACGCTCCCCAGATGCGGCTTGGATTCGCCGAGAACCCTGGGAAGCGCTAACGCCTGAACAACGGCGCAAATTTCCCCCCATTGCACCCGATTTTGTCATCGAATTAAGGTCAGCCACAGAAGATTTGCAACCGTTACGTGACAAAATGCAAGAGTATATGGATGCTGGCGTGCAATTGGCATGGTTAATTAATCCCCAACAGCAACAAGTGGAAATTTATCGCTGGGGACAGCCAGTAGAAATACGAAATCTGCCGACAGAATTATCGGGTGAAACCCTATTACCGGGATTTAGCTTAACTTTATATGCCTATTTATAAAGCTAGGGAATTTTAAAGCTGATTTAAGCTAAGTAGGTTGGTGGAAATAAACTTAACTAGATTAAGTTATGTAAATAAGCATCAAACCCTTACTGTTCCCTGTTCCCTGTTCCCTGTTCCCTAATCTCCACCGCTAACTTTAATTGTGTCCACCTACTTAGGGAAAAGACCATGAATACTGTAACCTTAAATTTAGACACCATTCATTTAACCGACGAACAGTTCTATCAATTATGTCAAAATAATCGCGAGTTTAATTTTGAAACGACGGCGCAGGGAGAATTAATTATCATGCCACCTGTTGGCGGAGAAAGTGGAAATCGAGAAGCCGAATTAATTGTCGATTTGGGAATCTGGAATCGGCAAACTGCTCTGGGTTATACCTTCAGTTCCTCCACAATATTTAAGTTACCCAATGGCGCTAAACGTTCCCCAGATGCGGCTTGGATTCGCCGAGAACGCTGGGAAGCGCTCCCCCCTGAACAACGGCGCAAATTTCCCCCCATTGCACCCGATTTTGTCATCGAATTAAGGTCAGCCACAGACGATTTGCAACCGTTACGTGACAAAATGCAAGAGTATATGGATGCTGGAGTGCAATTGGCATGGTTAATTAATCCCCAACAGCAGCAAGTGGAAATTTATCGATTGGGACAGCCAGTAGAAATGCGAAATTTGCCGACAGAATTATCGGGGGAAAACCTATTACCGGGATTGAGATTGAGTTTATCCCCCTATTTGTAGATGATATTAAGTTAAACAGAGACCATAAACCTTAAAGTGTTTTGTCCTCTGGCTTCTGCTCCTTGGCTTTTACTCTCTTCCTTACTGTACTCGGCTTCTGCTTTGTGGTTTCTAGCTTCTGCTCTGGTGTAGTAGGCTTTGGCTCTTTAGCTTCTAGCTTCTGCTCTGGTGTAGTAGGCTTTGGCTCTTTAGCTTCTAGCTTCTGCTCTGGTGTAGTAGGCTTTGGCTCTTTAGCTTCTGGCTTCTGCTCTGGTGTAGTAGGCTTCTGCCTTTTTATAATAGGCTTTGGCTCTTTAGCTTCTGGATTGTGCCTTCCTGTACTAGGCTTGTACTTTGGCTTACTCTGCCGTTTCTCCTGCTGTACGGCTGTCTTGTCCGCCTTCGACGCCTTCAAAAACTTAGGTGCTTTCTCCAATGGCGGCGCTAACAGAGCATCGAACTCAAAAAGACTTCTATCAGGTAAAAATTTAGCCTTGACTTGAATAAATGCAGGATGTCCCTGTTCCTCTTTTGTGAGTGTCGGATTGAATCGGAACGGCTTAACCGGAGAATCTTTCCACATCATCGGTAGGTGAGACGCCTTCATAAATCTCACCTTTTGCGCCGGTTCAGCTTTCTTGATATAGTCTAGGCGATCGTCATTGAAATTCCGGAAAATCGAGACAACGGGTCCTCGACACACAGGAATGAATTGCCACAAGCCACGGAGCTGAAACTCGAAGTCTTGCAATTGTGCTGCAACGCCATCGGGTTCTCCTTTCGAGAATCCTACCAACTGAAAAGAAAGCTGGTGCGGCTTGTTGCGTTGCGGAAAGTGGGTCACTCTTGGGTAAACGATTAATCGTTGAGTCGGCTCTCCCGTGTTCTTTATTTCCAGTTTCAGAGCGTTGAAAGCCCTGCGTAATCGAGATGTATAGAAGAGTGGATAATCTTTACCAGCGATAGTAAGCATAGCACGTCCCTCGTCCGACACGCTGACTTCACCGAGGACGATTCCAATCGCTTGGAAGATACTTCCCTCATTTTCCGATTCCCTTTTGTTCTGCTCAGGGGCGTCAGTTGTTTCAGTTGTTTCAGTTGTTTCAGGTGTTGCTGTCGTCTGTTCGAGTTCTGTCTCTGTCATCATGGCTGCTGCTGGCTTTTTTGTTCAGGGTAGCATTAGAAGCTATATTCCGTAGCAAATTGCTGCACGTTGGTTCCGTTAAAACCGACTTAAATTCTTATCCCGTCGTCTTTAGACGAATGTAAACGGTTCGCTAGGGGATTTGAATCTATGGCGAATTGTTGCGATTGGTGCGGCTGCGGTTTCTATGAATGCGACTTATTTTTGATTGACCCATTGTACTATGGCTTGGGTTAACCCTTCTAAAGTATACTGTTGAGCCTCTACATCCACTCGTCCCAACAGTTGTTGACAGGTTTTGGACGTTTGGGGACCAATGGAAGCAATACAGACATTTTTCAAAAGCGAGAGTGGCTCATTGCTCGTTTTTTCTAAAAGCTGATAAAAATTTTTGACGGTTTTAGAACTGGCAAATGTAATAATATCGACGGTACGATTTTGCAACGCTGCCCAAGCTGGGGGGGCTATTTCCCCTGGACAAGTTGATTGATACGCCGCAACTTCCACCATAGTAGCACCTTGGGCAGTTAATTCTTGGACTAAAACCTCTCGTCCCCCAGTTTCCACACGCGGGAACAGGATATTTTGCTCAGCCAGGGGTTCAGGAAAATGTTCAACCAGGGAATCGGCGACAAAATCCGGGGGAATAAAATCTGGGTTTAATCCTCGTTCTTTTAAACTCATCGCCGTTTTCTTCCCCACAACGGCAATTTTGACTCCGGATAACGCACGGCTATCTTTTCCTAGCGTAAGCAGTCGTTCAAAAAAGTAATTGACGCCGTTACTTGAGGTGAGAATTAACCAATCGAAATCGGATAAGTGGGTAATTGCTTTATCCAAAGCATCCCAACTCGACGGCGGCGTAATCAACAAGGCGGGCATTTCAATCACTGTAGCGCCTTCATGTTCTAACAAGTCCCGAAATGTACTCGAGTGTTCCGCAGAACGAGTAACTAAGATTGTTTGACCCTGAAGCATCTGTTGGCAACCACTTCTACTGATGTCTTCGCCTATTATCTCGTGCTTTGTCCATTCTGTATTCAACTGTTGGGGCGATTGCAGATAATCTCGTAATCCTACTACTTCTCCCACGACAATGACTACAGGAGACAGCGAGACACCCGCCGTTTGCCTCACAATACTGGACAATGTTCCCACCCAAACCTGTTGCTGAGTCCGTCCACAAGCCCGAATCACAGCCACAGGGGTTTGATAGGATTTGCCATAACGCTGTAACTGCTCAACGATTGTCGCTAAATGACGCCCACCCATTAGAATAACCAGGGTATCAATTCGTGCCAATGCTTCCCAGTCTAATGCTTCGGGCTGATGGGCACTGAGGACGGCAAAACAGCGACTTAAAACCGCATCAGTCAGGGGAATATTTGCCAGTAACGGTGCAGCGAGGGCAGAGGAAATCCCTGGTACGACTTCAAAGGCGCAACCTGCATCGGTTAACGCTTGAATTTCCGACGTCGCCCGACCAAAGATAAAGGGATCACCACTTTTTAAACGGACTACCTGCTTCCCTTGTTGACATTGTTTGACCAACAATTGATTAATTTCCGCTTGTGGAGTTGAGGGACGCCCCCCCCGCTTTCCCACATCAAACTGGCGGCAATTTGCCGGGACTAATTGTAAAAGTTGAGAGTCTACTAAAGCGTCATAGACTAACACTTCCGCTTGAGTGAGAAGCTGTTGCCCTTGTCGGGTGAGGTATGCCATGCTTCCGGGTCCAGCACCGACGAGATAGACTTTACCCAAAGGGCGGCGATAAAGCACATTTTTAGAAGGATTGAGGTGAACCATTCTCCAATTTTAAACTGTTTTTGGGTATACATCCCTCTTAAGTATAATTTCGTTTCTAACCTAGGTCATAAATAAACAGTTACCAACAATCCTACATGAGGGGGAATGTATTTCTTTTAATCTAAAGGGTATAATAAGCTGTCAAACTAAAAGGAAACCAACATTATGCAATTTATCCGCGAAAAACTCTTTTGTGCACGCCCATTGCGTTTTTTAATTGCCGCTTCACTTTGTACATTTTTGTTTTTATCAAACGCTTTGCCGGCGGCGGCTGTGGGTGGCTCTGACAAAGGTGGCACAACCCTAGATCAAATCGTCGAGAAAGCTGAGCAAGTCGTGAAACAAGAACCTCGTTCTATGCAAGAGGTACAAGCTGAGGCGAATAAAAATACGAATTCCGTTCAAGGCTCAGCTAATAAAGAAAAGATGGAGAAAGCCGAAAATTCTATGTCAGGACCTCCCATGGCAAAACAAGCTAACGAATTAGTAAAAGAGATCAAAGATTCCGATTATGATTAGAGCCTCACTGCATAGTTAATAGATTCCCTCGCTAGCTTCAAAGACTATAGCGAGGGATAGAATGTCCGGTTCAATACTTACACCCTTGCTGAAGGCAAGACTTCAGAACAGAAGGCTCCAGGGTATAGGTAAAAGGAAATACGGTGTTTTGGCAAACAATCGGGTTTACTTATTACCTTCTCTACAAAAAGCTTCTAAAAGAGTTTATATGAGCGCACAGTTTCCCATTATAAAATATATAGTATCAAAAACTAAGTGAATTGTCTAGATTTTGATCAAAAATGCTGAAATCCCCGACTCAGGGTTAATAATTCATCCGCATAAATTCCCGTGCTATCTCTGAGACAAACCTCCGTACCGGATGTAATGTAACCAATAATTGCTGATCCGGCTGGCAATTTCTTGACCAATTCCTGCGCCAAGGGTTGAGGTAGACATACCACCAGTTCAAAGTCTTCACCCCCATACAAAACCCAATCCCAGACTTGTTCAGGAGAAGCCAGCTCAGGCAATACTGAGGGAATGGGAATAGCATCCCGTTCCACAACAGCCCCCACTCCACTCGCCCGACAGATTTGGGCGATCGCATCGGCAAGTCCATCGCTGCTATCCATTGCTGTTAGGGGGATTGGGGATTGGGAGGCTAAAATTTCCCAGAGTTGGGGTAAGATATCGAACCTCGGCTGAGGGCGTTGGTGGGCTTGGATGAGACGCGATCGCTCTTTTTCACTCAACTCTTTCCCGAATTCTGGATTCAGTAATAATTCCAACCCGACTCGTGCTGCACCATGCACTCCCGTCACCACGATTGCATCTCCGACTTGAGCCTGACAACGTCGCATGACGCGCTCTCGTAAGACTTGACCGAATGCGGTAATTGACACCGTAATCACCGGGGAATGACAAACATCACCCCCGACAATGGGCGTATTATACAACTGTAAACACTCAGACATGCCTTGGTAGAGTCGTTCAACCCAACTCACCGCCACATCACCCGGAAGACTCAAACCAACAGTAATCCCCAGAGGCGATGAACCCATTGCGGCTAAATCCGATAAATTCGCCGCCGCCCCACGCCAACCCACATCTTCCGCCGAAGTCGTGCGATCGCTAAAATGGATTCCATCCACCAACACATCCGTTGTCACCACTAATAACTGCCCAGGTTCTGGACTCGGCATAACCGCCGCATCATCACCCACAATATCTGAGGGACAAAAGCGCTGTAATCGTTTTAAAACACCCTGTTCGCCAATATCTCTAATCACATCATTAGTCATTTGTCAATTTATTGGTTTCATCATTCATTGCGCCGATGCAGTTTAGGAAAGCGATAGTAGGTATCTCCATCCGCATCAACTTCTGGGACAGCATTAAACACCTGAACTTGGTGTTCCAAATACTGCTGTGCGATTTCGGGTTCAACTCTAGCCGTCGCAGCTAACTGAATCAGAGAAATACAGCTATTTTCAGCTTCTAATAACTGATAAAAGCTTTCCTCTAGCTGATTTTGTTGGCTGCGGGTGGCTCTTTGCAGGAACAAGATACCTAAGACACCTAAAGTGATGACCAATAGCAAATCAATAATTGGCATATTCAAGGAACAGGGAATGGGGAACGCAGAACAACTGGAGTACCTCCGATAACCTGCAATTGATCCCACGCTCACCTTTCGGGTTGAGACGTGGGATCAATTGCTATTTAAGCTAAATTATCAGCACCCTGAACGACTTTAGCTGACTCAATGATATCGCCAAGTTCCAGCTTATCTAATACATCTTTCCCCTCGACAACATAACCAAAGACAGCATAACGCCCATCCATGAGATTAAAGCCGGGAGGGGTTAACTCAGTATCAAACTTAAAGAAAAAGAACTGAGAAGAACCACCATTGGGGTCATCTCCTGGACGCGCCATGGCGACAGCACCGTAAGCGGAGAAAGGAAGCACGGGTTCATCTAAGTAAATCCCCGCCTGTTCTAAGGTCATACCATAGATAGGTTCCTCATCTCCCCTAACTAACACCTCCAAGGGAATAGCCCGATATTCCCCTGTTTTGGGTTCGATAAACCCAGCTTCAGGTCCGGGTGGATCACCGGTTTGGACGTAGAGCTCGTCTGTGCGAGTAATTGCCAGACCATCATAGAAACCCCGTTGCACCAAATCAACAAAGTTACCCGCCGTAACCGGGGCGCTATAACCATCGACGACTAGGGTTATATCACCTTTATTCGTCGCTATCTCTACCGTGGCGCGACCTTTGAGTTGAGGCAAATTGCTGTACTCTGAGGGAACGTCAAAGGGAAATCCCTTGACCATCATTTGTTCGAGTTCGCCCACTTTGTCAAGGATTTTGCCTCGCTCAATCCAGATGGCTTCTTTATCCTTGGCTTCAACCGCTTCTCGGAGTGAAACGATATCATCTCTCATGGCAGTAATGATCGCTTCAGCTTGCGGTTTTTGCTCCTCTGGGATGTCAGCCAGCACTTTTTCTGGGCGATTGCTCAAAATGACATCCGCTTGAGTAATATCCCGATTAATCGGACTCCAGCGTTTTCCTCGTAACTGAGTGGCAATATCTTCTAGACTCGCTTGCACATCCCGCACCGCTTGGTTATCAATGGGCAGAGCATACCGCAACAGGGCTTTGCCATCTGTAATCGCATTCCCTTGCGCCAAGCGACTTTCTCGGACAGGTTGATCATTGCCAAAACTCCACCAGGCGCCGCTTAAACCTACGGAGAGTGTCACCAGTAGCAGCGCCACAAAACTGGTTTTGATCAGGCGTTGGCACCAATCGAGCTTGAGAATTTTTAAAGGTCGCATAAACATATTGCCTAAGGCTGAATACCATTAGGGTTGAGGCTAACTTACAGTATGGAAACAGACATTCTTCATATTGCCATAAGCGGTGTCCGTGCCAAAACTGCACGAGTGCGATATCTCCTGTGCACGCCTGTCGAACCCCTGCTCTGTGAATTGACCGGAAAGTTGGGTTTCAAGCCCCGTCCTTCTAGGACGGATTTTTCCGGTTAGAGTTTATTATCCAGGGTAGGATAATTGAGGAGACACACTTGATGGGCATGAAATCAAGGTATCAGTATCGTATCTATCCCACCCCTGGTCAGCGTCAATCATTGGCGCGGCTATTTGGGTGTGTCCGGGTAGTGTGGAATGATGCCTTAGCCTTGTGTAAACAGGCTGATAAACTGCCCAAAAACAGTGAGTTACAGAAGACTTGCATTACTCAGGCTAAGACAACCCAGGCTAGGGAGTGGTTGACTCAAGTTAGCAACATTCCTCTCCAACAGTCGGTTGCCGATCTGGGTGTGGCATTCAACAATTTCTTCTGTTCCCGTTCCGGTAAGCGCAAGGGAAAAAAGGTAAACCCGCCACGGTTCAAACGGAAAACCAATCGCCAAACCGCAAGGTTCACCAGGGGAGGGTTTAAGGTCAAAGCGGCTAAGGTCTACCTTGCCAAGATTGGAGACCTCAAGGTCAAATGGTCGCGTTCCCTTCCCAGTGAACCCAGCTCGGTTACGGTGATAAAGGACTGTGCTGGTCGGTACTTCCTCAGCTTTGTCGTTGAGGTACAACCGGAAATCAAGCCAGCTAGATTCCCCTCGGTTGGGATCGACCTAGGGCTGAAAACCTTTGGATGCTGCAGCAACGGGGACAAGGAATATAGCCCCGACTATTCCCCCCTGTACCGGAAGTTAAAGCGCTCTTCACGACGGTTAGCGAAGCGGGAACGGGGAAGCAAAGGACGGGAACGGATGAGGGTCAAGGTTGCCAAGCTGAATACCCAGATAAGGGATAAGCGAAAGGATTTTTTGCATAAGCTGTCTTCTGAGATAGTCAACGAAAACCAAGTTGTTGTCTTAGAAGACTTGAATGTTAGCGCAATGGTAAAAAACCGCAAGTTATCAAGGGCGATATCCCAAGCGGGATGGCGCGAATTCCGGTCAATGTGTGAGGCAAAGTGCAGCAAATACAACCGGGATTTTCGGGTCATCAGCCGATGGGAACCCACCAGCCAAGTCTGTTCTAAATGTGGCTACCGATGGGGAAAGATAGACCTATCGGTGAGGCGGATCATTTGTATCAACTGCGGTGCAGAACACGATCGCGACGATAATGCCTCGGTGAACATTGAGCAGGTTGGGTTGAGACAGGTCGGGGTAGGGCATACCCACGACAATAAATGGACAGGGAGCGCGTGTAAGACCTCAAAGGAGGCAGTGTGTGAGGAGCTGTCAACCCGTCGAAGGTGCAGGCAATCATTCATTGATTGGCTCACTGGTAGGGAATCACCGTCCTTGTAGGGCGGTGAGGATGTCAATAGGGCTATGTTCCTCAACAAGGGTAAAATGAAGTGCCGATTGTTATGGGTGTAGTAGTTCACTGAGGTCTTGCGTTACACTGACTAACTAATTTCCGTATTTTTTCAGGAAATTAGAAGCTGTAGATTAGTTTATTGATAGGAAAGCGGCATACCCCGCCCCGCTTTCCTCTCCGGCGAAACCATCAAAGGCGTAAGCAGGAGTCTCCAGCGGGAAAGAGGACTAATGATTTCAAGTAATGACTTTCGCACGGGTGTCACGATTGAGTTGGAAGGATCGGTGTGGCGGGTGGTGGAGTTTCTCCACGTTAAGCCCGGAAAAGGTTCGGCGTTTGTCCGCACCAAGCTGAAAAATGTCCAAACTGGGAATGTGGTGGAAAAAACTTTTAGGGCGGCGGAAACAGTACCCCAGGCTACCCTGGAAAAACGCACCATGCAGCATACCTACAAAGATGCCGACCAATTTGTCTTCATGGATATGGAAACCTTTGAGGAAAATCGTCTCAATGAAGACCAAATTGGCGATCGCGTCAAGTATCTCACCGAAGGGATGGAAGTCAATGTGGTGACTTGGAATGACCAAGTACTAGAAGTGGAGTTGCCAAACTCCGTGGTGCTCGAAGTTGTGGAGACTGATCCGGGTGTCAAAGGTGATACCGCGACAGGTGGCACTAAACCGGCTACGGTTGCTACAGGAGCGCAAGTGATGGTACCGCTATTTATTTCCGTCGGCGAGCGGATTAAAATCGATACTCGTAACGATTCGTATCTTGGTCGCGAGTAAATGGATCGGAACCAATCAATCAACAGTATTATCGGGTGTTGGGTTTCAAGGGGTGGGGTTTTGGCTGGTTGAACCGCAATATAAGGCGGATACCAAACACCCATGAAAGCCCCGCTCAAATCCTGTCAATCCTGCCTGAGGATCATGTAAAACAAACAAGCGTGAATCTTCTTTAGAATTCCTACTCTCTAAATTTAGTTGTGCCACTAGACTTCAACCAAATCCGTGAACTGCTAACCGCGATCGCTCAAACTGATATTGCGGAAGTAACGTTAAAAAGTGCTGATTTTGAACTGACGGTACGCAAAGGATTGTCCGCCAGCCCTCCTATCGACTCGACGGTGAGTCGAACAGATCCCGCCGTGGCTTCCAGCTTGGGAACGGCTGTGGCTGGAGTCGCTCCCCCAACGCCCCCCGCTCTTATACCCGAGGTAGCACCGTCTGGGTCCCCAGCAACAGCTTCAGCTACACCGTCTGCAAAAGTAGAGTCACAATGGGAAGAGGTGAAGTCGCCCATGGTTGGCACATTTTATCGGGCACCATCGCCAGATGATGCTCCTTATGTCGAAGTTGGCGATCGGGTTCGCGTCGGTCAAACGATCTGTATCATTGAAGCGATGAAGCTGATGAATGAACTCGAAGCCGAGATATCAGGACAAGTGATAGAAATTTTGGTCGAAAACGGCGATCCGATTGAATATGGTCAACCGTTAATGAGGATTAATCCAGGGTAAATGAGCAGGAGTGATGATTACTCTATTGTTATAAATTGACAAAAAATAGGCTAAAATTTGATGATCACCTAAATTTCGGGTTAGACCGATGCCAAGACTAAAAGCTGTCCCCCAAGAGGTCGTCCAACAAGTTTCTGAGTATTTTAGTATTTTAAGCGAGCCCATGCGCCTGCGCCTGCTGAATTTACTCCGCGAAGGTGAAAAATGTGTCCAAGAATTGGTAGAAGCTACAGAAACGAGTCAGGCAAATGTCTCTAAGCACCTAAAAGTGATGCTTCAGGCGGGAATACTCAGCCGCCGCACTGAAGGCACATCTGCCTACTATAAGGTGGAAGATGAGCTGATTTTTGAGCTATGTAATTTAGTATGCGATCGCCTCGCTACCCGCATCGAACAGCAAGCCCGCCATTTTCGCAACTTCAGCTTAACCAATAAAGGTTGACTTCTCCCTGGTATAGCATTTTCGGAACTTTAGCTTAACCAATAAAGGGTAAGTATTCCTTAAAAACGACGAACCCCACCGTCAACTTCAATTCTCTCCGACTATTTAGAGTGGAAAGTTTGTCTCAAAATCTTGGCGAGTCATTGGTTGATCGACGATCAACCCTTCACCTCCTAAGACTTCTAGGGGTTTTCCTCCCACATCAATCCAGACCTGAGCATCCGGATCTAAACTAGTGGCTGTGTAGATAATTTGTCCGAGGCGGCTTTGCATGGAAGCACTGCCACCCCCTGTGGTAAAGTCTTCAGATAGATCCAGATGCACTCCGTCAGATTTGACAGACAGATTCCGTAGCTGAGTTTCTTCGGGAATTGCTGATGCAATTGCTTCCTCCTCAGGTCCAGCCAGTAATTGCTGGAATGCCATCTCTAACGCTTCAGAGGGGTTATCCGCATTTTCGACAGTGATGGAACTGGGAACCAGTTCAATTTGATTATTGACATCATCAACCCAATACACTTGAACCTTTTGTTCTGTCGCTGGCGGCGTGTCTTGGGGCGATTGGGAGAGGGTAGGAACTTCGGATTGGGGGGGTGAGGCGGTAGTCCTGTTCCACGCCCACCAAGCGCCTCCAGCACCGGCGGCTAACATTACGACGGAAACACCAGCAACCAAACTTGTGGGAATACGACGTGTGTCTTGTGGATTTTGCATACTTATTACCTTTCTAATCGTTCAAGGTTTTGTCGGATTAGGAAAAAATGTGATAGGTCTTCTAGTCTTTGACGTTTGAACTTGGAGGGTGGGTGCGAGTTAAGTTATCAGTTTTTGCCAAATCTTATCGGTAAAACCCGCCTCTACCCGATAACAGACGTTGCATAGGTTTCTTGTTAACCGACGTTCTAGTCCCCTGGTGGTACATCAGCTCGCACAAATGCTGCTACCTGTAGATCCTGATTATCTATCTCTAATTGTAAGAGTCTGACAGTAATACCAGCATCTTCCAAGCTACGGAGATTGACGCTTTCGCTTAATCTCCTGGCGAACCCTTCAACTAAGCGAGACGGAAGCGCTTGACCATCCACGGTAACCTTTGGTTCAATCAGTTGCAAACGATTTCCGGCTTCAATCCCCAATCCGGATTCCACAACGATGGCTAGGGATTGACGATTCCCTTCCACCGCATCCACTTGGAAACGCAGGCGATTATTTCCCAGCAACTCTAATTGAGGATTGAGAAACTGGTAACGCTGTGCGGTATCTCCCGATAGACGACTACCCAGTTGTTGCAATTTTGCCGTTACTCGTGCAGACTGAAGCATCTGGTTGAGATCTGATTCGGTGAAAACCAAACGCACCCCTGCTTGTAACGGTTGACGCAATGATGCTAAGGGAGAGGTTTGACCCTCCTGTCTTAAACGTTTTATATCCAGATTAATCGGATCAGTTTCTACCTCCAGAGCATCAATCCGAATTTCTGGCGTCAACCATAACCCTCGACCGGCGATACGGACTTGTTCGAGTTTCCCTTGCAAAGCTCGGTAATTCGGTGTATTGTCAATCCGAACATCGAGCTGTTCGACTTTCTGCAATTGAGAACTCAGGACATTTTCCACCACGCGATCGATGATTAAGCCCGGAGGGGAAACCAGCGTGAGTAACCCTGATAGGAGAATGCTCAAAATTTCCATGATTTAGTGGAGTAGGTTGGTCAGTTGAATGGTCGATAAGCCATGAATTATTATGGACAACAAGATAGTATAAATTAACTTCGAGTTCCCTCCCTTGACAAGGGGAAGGTTAGGGAGGGGTCTTTCCCCTAGTTAATTAACCAACAGGATCATCTATTCCACCATCTTAGCTGTGCTACGCCATTCTTTATTGCTCCCCCTGCTTTTAGCACCCAGCCAACAGGCTGATTCCCACCGGGGTGATGATCATTCGACTCAAACCTGATACCTGATCATTTGAGCTAAGAAACATCAATTGTCTTTTCTTCCACCCGCAGATAGATGAAGACTAGTCCTAGTCCTCAATTACAGTAGGACAATACCGCATAATTTTATAAACCCATGACTTTAATTGCTGGAAAACCCACTTCATTTTGGATTGATTCAACCCCAACCTCTACATTTTCTCCCTTTATCAATAATCTAGTCGTCGATGTGGCGATTGTGGGTGGGGGAATGGCTGGATTAACCGCTGCAACACTCTTAAAACGTGCGGGTAAAACCGTTGCTGTGATTGAATCTCAACGAGTTGCCATGGGGGTAAGTGGTCATACAACGGCAAAGATAACTTCGCTGCACCAGTTAATCTATGCCGATCTAATTCAGCAATTCGGGGAAGACAAAGCTCGCCTTTATGGAGAGTCTAACCAGGCGGCGATTGAGCAGGTGGCTCAACTGGTCAAAGATGAACAGATTGATTGCGATTTTAGCCGTCAAAGTGCCTACACCTTTGCCGATTCTCCAGAAAATTTGAGTAAAATTGAAGCCGAAGTGGAAGCGGCGGTAAAATTGGGACTTCCTGCTTCTTTTGTGAAAGATACCTCACTCCCCTTTCCGATTGCGGGAGCGGTTAAATTTGAAAATCAAGCGCAGTTTCACGCCCGGAAATATTTGCTCCATCTGGCTAGAACGATTCCGGGTAATGGTAGCTATTTATTTGATGATACGCGAGTTGAAGGCGTTGATGAAGATAGCCCTTGTCAAGTTAAAACGACTCGGGGGGTACTTAAAGCCAAAGATGTTATTGTCACGACAAATTTACCCATTCTGGATCAGGGACTCTTCTTTGCTAAAGCTTATCCGAAACGTTCTTATATTGTCGCCGCTTCGATTGATCCAGCCAAAGCACCCGATGGGATGTTTATTGGTGTCGGTGAGCATTATCGATCGCTGCGGACGACGCCCTACAATAATGGTGTACTCTTACTGATTGGTGGTGAGAGTCATAAAACGGGTACAGTCAGCCAGACAGAGGAACGATATTTGCGTTTAGAAGAGTATGGTCGCACCTATTTTGGCATTGATACCTTCGAGTATCGCTGGTCAACCCAGGATATGGTGTCTTTTGATAAGTTACCCTACATTGGCAAATTGACCCCGGTAAACAATCATATTTACGTCGCCACGGGATTTAGTCTCTGGGGTATGACTAAGAGTACCCTATCGGGGATGATCCTGTCTGATCTGATTTTAGGACAATCCAATCCCTGGGCAAATCTTTATGACGCTACTCGCGCCACTCCCTTTATCTCGGAAACCTCGCTCAAAGAGAACCTGGATGTGGGTAAGCATTGGATTGGCGATCGCTTGAAGGGATTAGATAACTCCTCTTTCGCTGATGTTAGCAAAGGGGAAGGGAAACTGCTCACCCTTGATGGGAACAAAGTCGCCGCTTACCGGGATGAAAAGGGTTCAATTCATGCGGTTTCCGCCGTTTGTCCTCACTTAGGCTGTATTGTTAACTGGAATAGCGCTGAGAAGAGTTGGGATTGTCCCTGTCACGGTTCCCGTTTTAGCTGTGATGGACAAATTCTCCACGGACCTGCGGTTAAGGAGATGGAACGGGTTAAATAACTCAGTTGGGATGAGGTGTATCCCAATTGTGCGTAGTGGGAGCATCTTGCTCCCCTTAGTTAGTCTGAGTTTCTATCTTTCATTATGGGTTTAGCCTATTTTAAAGCAACTCAATCACTTAATCCAATCTTAAGTTTTTTACTTTCCAGGGATTGCCGTGCTACTTCAGCTAGCCCCTCAAAATCTTGGAAAATTTCTTCATAGGCAGGATCATCTCTAAGCCGACGCCAAAATTTAATAAATCTCAGCCCACAATTATACAGTGCCGGAGCTAATTCATCGCGTAAAATCCTGACCATTGGGACAGAATCACCTGAGAGGAGTACATAATCACCTTCTGGATCTAGTCTTAGATAGCCGTAATAACGAAAATATGTGACAACAATGTGTTTCTCAGCTACTAAGTCTGGAATAAATTGGAAGCAAAGATTATGGACAGTGGCTTCCAATTCATCTTCGACACGGATATCAGGCTGCCCCGGAGAACTGATAACAACTGCTCCGTTAAGAACTTCCCCATAATAGTTTCCATCCTCCAGCAGTTCTAAGCGAAAGGTGTCAAAATTCGCGTTTATTTCTTCCTCACTCACGCATAAATCCCTGTTAATGTTCACACAAAAAGTGACCTCGACAGTCATGATGTCCTCTGCTTACTTTTTCTTGCCTACGGCTTCACATCACTACCTACCGCAGTTAGTAGTCGCTTCAACTGATCCACGTCGGTCACGCTATCCAGTAGGAGTACAAGATCATCTACCCCACCGACATCATCCAGCAGCTTCACTAAATCATTCACGCCGCCGAGGTTATTCAGCAGCGAATCCAGCACGTTTTTATCAAGTTTACCTGCCAGCTCATCAATCTTATTAATAACTGCATCAAGGTCTGCTGCATCGTGGAAGTACTTCTTCAGTCCAGGATGATCTCCAGGCAAACCAGAGCTACTCAGAAAAGCTTTAATGCGATCTCCCTGTACTGCTGTCGCGCCTGATGGAATACACGGACTATTACACAAAGTAAGCACCTTGCGTACATCAGGGTCTATGTTGGCATAGACGCGCCATAGCTCTGGGTTATCTTTAAAGAATTGCTGCGTCTCAGGGGTGAGCTTCTTCTTCTTTTGCCTTAATTTTGACAAACGCTTCCTGTACACCTTTAGCAGCAGCTTGGAATGACTCCTGCCCTCAAGTCACTAGATCCTTGACACCGTTCGACACAGCCTGCACTAAAGACTGTGCCGCACTTAACAAGGGTACTCCAGTAATTCCTCCTAGCAATCCCAGCACCGCTTCGCTCAGTTGCACTGCCTGGTTAACCAAACTGGTAACAGTAGACTGCACCGCCTGACTGAAACCCTGTACCGCACTCAACATTTGCGGTAAAATCGTGTGACCCATTTGGGCGTGGGCACTCTTGACTATATTTGGATCATCTTTGTGTGCCCATAGCCATTGCACAGACTGCACCAATTGCGGTACAAACTTGACAACCGCAGCAATCATCCCTACGGGGGAGAATGCTAGCAACACCGTGCCTACTTTTTTCAGGGGTTCGATAACCGGAGCGAATGTCGTCTTAATTTGCCCCCAGGCTTCTGAAGCTTTGGTCTTTAACCACAATCTTGCCATCTAAGCGGGCGCAGACACCGTAATTAGTGGCGACAAGCATCGTTTCTCGCAATCGCCCCGTCACTTCTAAACTGTCGCTCAACGCGGCGGCTAATCTTGGTTGATCAATATTATCTCCTGGTTCATCCGGTAAGGGGAAATCATCGGGTAGCTTCTCCCAGGTAATTTTAGTTTTGGCTGTTACCGTTGTCATCAGGTATCCTCTCCCTATCCGTAAGCCCTATTGTAGATAAACATAGAGCGCGATCGCATGACTTGATACACTAATAAAACAGTGGATAGCGTGTTTCTATCCCAGACAACGACCAAGGAATGACTGGGAATGGCAGAGGATTTTTCAGTTGATCAGCTTTTGGATAAAATGAGCGAAGCCTACGAAGATGCCGGAAAGGACACCGGACAGTGTAATGTATTGGTAATTGGCAAAACGGGTGTGGGCAAAAGTACACTGATTAATGCTATTTTCCAGTCTCGTCTAGCCGAAACGGGGGTTGGTTATCCGGTTACCCAAACCATCCGACGCTACCGGAAAAAAGGCTGTCCGATTACGGTTTATGATACACCCGGACTCGAACTCAATCCAGAACAGATTCAACAGGTGCGCTTAGATGTAGCAGAACTCATTGAAACGCAACGGTTACAAGCGGCTAAAGAACATATTCATGTAATTTGGTACTGTTTAGAACATGAGGCGGGACGGTTTGATCAAGTTGAAGCAGAATGGCTGAATAGGCTAAATCTACAAGATGTACCAATTATTTTAGTCTTAACCCAAACTTTAACCCGAAAGCGCAGTGAGTTTCAAGTCTTCTTGGATAGTAAAAATTTACCTGTTTGTCAGGTTGTGGCGGTTCTCGCTGAGCCTAAACCCATCGATGATGATTATACGATTAAAGTCCATGGTTTAGATCATCTGGTTGAAGTAACGGCTAACCTTCTGTCTACCGAAGCACGCAAGGCTTTTCTCAGAGAACAGACGCGCAATATTACCTTAAAATCCAGTGAGGCGTTTAAATATGTGAGTGGATATGTAGCGGGTTCTGCATTAATCGGTGCATCTCCGATTCCCTTTTCTGATGCACCGATATTAGTCACCATGCAAACTGTGATGCTGGCGAATATCACGGCTATCTTTGGCTTACCCTTTGACCGTGCCTTTACCAGCACCGTACTCTCGACGATTGTCGGGGTTGGCGGCGTGGCAACCGTTGGCAGAGCGATCGCGGCGAACTTACTTAAAATGATACCCGGTGCTGGGACAATTGTGGGGGGTGCAATCTCCGCCTCCACCGCCGCCGCACTAACCTTGGCACTGGGTTTAGCTTATATCGAGTCTCTTAAATATTACCTGAAACGTAAGCTGGAGGGAAACGAAATTCCTCTATCTGAACTGGCAAAAATTATTCTTGAACAATATAAATTTTATGCCAAAACGGGTCAAAGAACCCTGAAAGATGAAACCGTGACACCCCCTCGTCAAATCGATATTGAATAACTAATAAGCATATCCGTAAACATCAATTATAGCAATCGCCATAGCGGTTAGGACGCATCTTATGGTAGAGACGTTGCATGCAACGTCTCTACAACAGTTCGGAAAGTCCTAATCGATGTGTCTACTACTATACCAGGCAATGGCAATCGCTTTTTCACACCCACCTTTCAGTTTGGCTTTAAGAATGGCATTGGCACTGTCTTGAATACTGGCTGATTGAGCGCTCTTTCTTGACCTTGAATGTCGTTAAAGGGTTTATAGGAGCGCACATTTTCCCATGATATAAAAATACCTGAAAAGGCAACAAAAGTCAAGGGATGAATCGATTTTTTTCGGATATAATGTATGAAGTTATAGAATTGGTCTATCAGACCTGTAGTTATTGGGAAGGTAGAATTACTCTTGTAAAGAGCGCCGTGCAGCGGCTAAAAGTAACCGTTGTTCTGCGCGAGCGATCGCGTGATAAGTCGCTGCGACATCATTCACATCCACAGAAATAGACTGAATCCCCCATTCCACCAAAGATGTAACTAATTCCGGATACTGGGCTGGGGCTTGACCACATATTGCACAAGGGATACCCGCCACATTTGCCATATCAATCAATTGCTTAATCGCTCCCATGACAGCGGGATGACGTCCATCTAAACTTGAACCCAACTCCCCCAAATTGCGATCGGCGGCTAATAACAATTGCGTCAGATCATTCGTCCCAATCGAGATTCCCTGCACACCCGCCTTAACATAATCCGGCAGTAAAAACAGTACCGATGGAACTTCTGCCATAATCCAAAGTTGAAAGTGATGATTATCCATTAATCCCGCTTGTTCCACCCGACGGCGACAAAAGGTAAACTCTTCAACTGTTCGTACAAAAGGCAAGATGAGCTGAACATTACTATACCCCTGAGCATAAAGCTGGTGTAACGCCGCCAGTTCCAAATCAAAACTCGTCGGATCATGTAAATAGCGATAAGTCCCCCGTCGCCCCAACATCCCATTCACCACGGGTAACGTCGAACCCGTCATATCCGACTTATCCCCATGGATCAATTCCGCTTCGCCCCAATCCAGAGAGCGATAAAATACAGGTCGTGGCATCAACGCCGCCGCAAACTCCCTGATTAATTGAGCAAGGCGGGTAACTAACTCCTGTTTGCGCCCCTGTCGCAACCATTCCTGGGGGGGTTGATTATCCAACACCTCCAAAATCATCAATTCCGATCGCAATAAGCCAATTCCATCAATCGGTAAATCCCGAATTCGTTCCAGAGATTGAGTTTGGCTGAGATTCACCAACAATTGAGTAGCAATGGGAAATCGGTTATACTCCCTCTGTGATGGGGCATCAGCAAGAGTTTTCCGCTTCTGAGACGTGACATCGGCTGCTTCTACCTGTTCTGCGGCATCCCTGGCTAAACGTTGAATTTCGCCGCGATCGCCATCCACCAACAGTACCTCCCCAGTTTTTACCAATTGGGTAATCCCAGGGACACTAACCACCGCCGGAATCCCCAATTCCCTAGCCACAATTGCCCCATGACTCGTCATTCCCCCCTGTTCTGTTACCACACCGGCGGCTTGTTTTAACATCGGTAACCAATCGGGAGCAATCGTTTGAGTCACTAAAATCCGATCCGGGGGGATAGCCTGCCAATCTGGCTCCTCCCCAACCATCACTTGTGCCACGGCTGTTACTTGTCCAGACGCCGCCGGTAATCCTCGCAGTGGCTGAGGTTGGGATAGGAAGGGTTGAGAGGAAGAAGCAGACTGAGGGCGAAATTGAGTCACGTACAGTTGAGATTCTGGAGTGTTTGGAATTTTACAAAGAGTCCAGTCAAAAGAAAAGGGGGGATTGAATTGCGTTTGCAGTTTTCCGGATAACGCCATAATCTGTTGCCAAGCGTTATCGTCCAAAACAAACTGCTGCTGTTCTCCTTGAGTGAGGGGATAAGCTTGCACGGCATGTCCTGTCGGTTTGGGGTTAAGATAATAAGCCAGGGTTTTATTTCCCCGTAACGCGAGCAGAACGTGATGGGTAGGAATTGCGATTTGATAGGTATCTGGTAATACTTTGCCCTGAGTAATCGCCATACCCAGTCCCCAAACGGCTTGGATTTGCCAGATATCGGATTGCGCTTGGAGGACACCAGAAGCAACCGTTTCATAGATCGGTTGTACCAGAACCGCTAAATTAATCTGATCTAGTCCCATCCCAACACGTTGCCAGTAAAATAGGCTTTTGGCTCGAAACAGTTCTGCCCACACCTGCTTTAAGGTATGGATCAGAGCATCCGGGTGTTTGCGGCAATAATGAGATGCTAAAAGTTCTGGAATTGGCGCAGACTCTACCCAATCCTCGCGGTTAACCTGATGGGTGGACATCTGAAGGTGCGATCGCACATCGGGAAATGATACAGATGGCTGTAAAATCAGGGCTGGGGCGTCTAGAGTTTCAACCCCATCGAGAATCTGCGATCGCCAACCTTCTGGTACAGTGGCAGAGGTAATCCCTTGGCGAATATGTTGGGCAACCTGTTGCAACTGACGGGGATTATCAACATTCACGTATAACGAGGATTGAGGTAAATCGGCTAACAACGGTTCAGATTGACTCAAAGAAGCGATTACTTGCCAAAACGCGATCGCTGGAATGACAAAACCAGGAATAACCGGATAACCTTGTTGCCACAGTTGACTCAAGCCGAAGGCTTTCTCTCCCACAAGGGAACGTTGTGATGGTTGAATCTGATCCAGCCAGTAGAGATTGTCCACA
The DNA here is from genome assembly GCF_040219735.1 of Coleofasciculus sp. G1-WW12-02. NCBI lineage: Bacteria > Bacillati > Cyanobacteriota > Cyanophyceae > Coleofasciculales > Coleofasciculaceae > Coleofasciculus > Coleofasciculus sp. G1-WW12-02. Next base: position 54,306 of record NZ_JAVJRX010000169.1, read on the forward strand.
ATTTGCTTTGGAATACCACTCGCGGTTAAGTGATCTAGAATAACGGAAACTCGATTAGCCAACAGTGTTGAGTGTGTAGGGGCAGGTTTAGGGAATCTCTTGTCGCTATTGATGATAACGTTTGTGCAAAACCCGCCCTAACCAAGTAGGGGCGGGTTTCACTACTATCGTTTTTGACCTCACCCAGATGTAACTAAACCCGCCCTGACTAAGGATTGACTTCTGTTTTCTGGGTTGCATGAGTAGAATGGCATAAGTCTTGTTAGGATAAATGTGAACAGTAGGTCTTGAATACTGGGTATGTCATCAACCTCAACCCCTTTACCCGATTCCCTCGCCAAAATTGTGCAGCGATTTAAGCGACGGACGAATCCTAAACAACGGTATGAACAGCTTCTGTTGTATGCCAAGAAGCTTCAGGATATGCCAGAAGCGGACAAAACGCCGGAAAATAAAGTACAAGGCTGCGTCTCTCAGGTTTACATCAGTGCCAACCTAGAAGATGGAAAGGTATGGTATCAAGGGGATTCAGATGCCCAGTTAGTCAAAGGGCTAGTCGCGCTGTTGATTGAAGGGTTGAATGGACTTCCCCCAGATGAAATTATCAACGTTTCCCCAGAGTTTATCCAAGAAACGGGGTTAAATGTCAGCTTAACCCCCTCTCGTGCTAATGGCTTTTATAATATTTTCCAGACGATGAAGAAAAAAGCCCTGGGATTTAAACTGGCGACGAATCCTAGTTAGCGAATTACCCTCTGCCTTTCTTTTATCAAACCGTAGAAGCCCTTAATTGTCCACAAGCGGCGTCTTTTTCTAAACCGCGAGGACGACGCACGCTGACGGCAATGTTATGCTGTTCTAAGGTCTCAACAAAGGCTTGAATCCGGCGGGGACTAGGACGCTGATAATCCACTTCGCTGATGGGATTGTAGGGAATCAAATTAACGTGACTCTGAAACCCGCGTAGGTGTTGAGCTAATTCTATTCCATGTTCGGGCTGGTCATTGAGTCCTGCCAATAGGATATATTCAAAGGTGACTCGGCGTCCGGTTATCTTGACATAATCCCGACATTCCTGTAGTAAATCGGCTAAAGGATAGTGTTTAGCACTGGGAATCAGTTGTTCGCGCAGTTGCTGATTAGAAGCGTGGAGACTGACGGCAAATGTCAGTTGCAGTTTATGCTCTGCCAGTTGACGGATGCGATCGCGAATGCCTACGGTGGAGATAGTTAGCGATCGCATACCGATGCCAATATCCTGATTGAGGGATTGCACCGCAGCGAGAACCGTCTCTAAATTGAGTAAGGGTTCTCCCATACCCATAAATACAACATTACTCACCCGTTGCCCAAAATCTTCCTGAACCGTCAAAACTTGATCAACAATCTCATGACGTTGGAGATTCCGGGTAAATCCGCCTTTCCCCGTCGCGCAAAAGTCACACGCCATGGGACAACCGACTTGGGAGGAGACACAAACCGTTAACCGATTAGCGGTGGGAATCCCCACTGTTTCGATAATATTGCCATCTGCCAACCGCAGCAAATATTTAACCGTGCGATCGGGAGCCTGAGAGCGATAATGTAAAGTAGAGCGACCAATGGGGACATCAACTAAAGCCTCTCGCCATGACTTGGAAAAGACCGAAATCTCACTTAGCGATCGCGCCCCTTTTTGATAAATCCAGTTATGAAGCTGGCGCCCCCGATAGGCGGGTTGTCCTTGCTGTTGTACCCACTGGGTTAACTCAGCGAAACTTGCCCCTAATAGGGGTGTATTGGTTACATCTTGCTGACTATTTTCTGGGGAGACGGGAGAATGGGGGGACGGGGTGACGGGATAAGCCATAAGTCTGATGATTCTTTGATTCCACAGATTGTTTATTTTGTCAAGAACATTAGCGGGAATAGAAATGAGAGTGAAGCCGTCGGGTTTAGATCTGATTCTACCGCCTCAGTAGGAGTTGGAGTGGGGAACCGTCGGGATAAAATTAATAAAGAATAAATTAACTCAATTATTGCTCTAATCAAAAGATAGCCAAATTCTCTCTAAGTTAGGTTGGTGAAAATAAATCCTACTATATTAATTGATGTAAATCTTCCTCAAACCCTTCCATAAGACGTAGCTTGCTTCTCGCTCCCTTGATTATGACATAAGACGAATGACACAAGACGAATGACAAAAAAAACCAAACTGATCAAATGTCCAACTGGCATCCAAGGACTTGATGAAATTACCAATGGCGGATTACCTCAAGGGCGTCCCACATTAGTTTGCGGTCAAGCAGGCTGTGGTAAGACACTCATGGCAATGGAATTTCTGGTACGCGGCGCCATGGAGTACGAGGAACCGGGTGTTTTCATGTCCTTTGAAGAGTCGCCAGAGGAACTGACGGAGAATGTCGCCTCCCTCGGTTGGGATTTACCAGCATTAGCCGATCAAAAGAAGCTAGCGATTCATTATGTGCATATTGATCGTACTCAGATTCAGGAAACAGGTGAATATGATCTCGAAGCCTTATTTATTCGTCTCGGCTATGCCATTGACTCAATTAACGCCAAGCGAGTTGCCTTAGACAGCTTAGAGGCTTTGTTTGCCGGATTGCAAAATAATGCGATCGTGCGTTCTGAATTGCGGCGACTGTTTCTTTGGCTTAAGAAAAAAGGAGTGACGGCGATTATTACGGGTGAAAGTGGTCAAAATACCCTCACCCGTCAAAGTTTAGAAGAATACGTTTCTGATTGTGTCATCTTCCTCAATCAACGGATTATCAATGAACTGGCAACACGACGGTTACATATTGTCAAATATCGCGGTTCCAGACACGGTACAAATGAATATCCCTTCTTAATTGAAGAAGACGGCATTTCTGTATTACCCCTTACCTCTGTGGGGCTAGATTATCAGGTATCCAATGAGCGAATATCCACCGGTGTTGATCGCTTAGATACCATGCTGGGAGGTGAAGGATATTTTCGTGGGAGCAGTATTTTGATTTCCGGTACAGCGGGAACAGGAAAGAGTTCGCTTTGCGCCCATTTCGCCGAGGCAACTTGCTTGCGAGGAGAACGATGTCTCTACTTTGCATTCGAGGAATCGGCTAGTCAGATTATCCGCAATATGCGATCAATTGGCATTGATTTGGAGCCATCTGTACATAAGGGTTTATTAAAAATTAAAGCGATGCGTCCCACCTTTTATGGGTTAGAGACTCATCTAGTCAAAATTCATCATTTTGTCAATGATTTTAAACCCACCGTTGTCATCATCGATCCCATATCAAATCTGACGGATATCGGCAACTCTATGCAAGTGAAATCATTTATGATGCGTCTGATTGATTTCTTTAAAACGCACCAAATTACCACGGTTTTAACCCATCTCAATTTAGGCGGCAATCCCCAGGAACAGACAGATCTGGGCATTTCCTCGTTAATGGATACGTGGTTGTTGTTGCGGGATGAAGAAAGTGGCGGCGAACGCAATCGCTTACTTTATGTCCTGAAATCTCGCGGGATGAAACATTCTCATCAAGTCCGTGAATTCCGTTTGACAGATAGGGGAGTGCAATTAGTTGATGTGTATTTGGGAGCCAGTGGTGTCATGGCGGGAACCGCACGAACCATACAAGAAGCGCAAGAAAAAGCAGAAGCATTGGTTCGCAGACAAGCCATTGAACGTAAGCAGCATGAAATCGAACGCAAACGCCAGATTATGGAAGTTCAGATTCAAGCCTTGCAAGCTGAATTTGAAACTCAAAAAGAAGAAATCGAACAAATGATTCAGCAAGAGAAGTTGCGGGAGAATACACTTATACAGGATCGGCAAATACGGGCGCAGCTACGTCATTCTGATTCTAGAGAGACTTGAGAATAGGAATAAATAAATATACGTAATACGTAATCCGGAATAAAAAAATGGAGCGTAGTGTAGCGAGCTTTTGAGGAAGTCACGGTACAATGACTAAATTGGTATGATCGGAGGTAAAACAGAGCGTAATGAATAATTTTGAAAAAAACGAGAATCCGCTGGAGTTCATTGACAACTCTCAATCAAGTTTCGAGGCGCTGGAAAATCTGGAGGTAGAAACTTATGTTTTACGTTTGTATGTTGCTCATAATAATTTCAAGTCCATCCAAGCTGTTAAAAACCTAAAAATTATCTGTGAAAAATACTTAAAAGGACGTTATGAACTGGAAGTAATTGACATCTATGAAAATCCAGAACGTTTAGAGAAAGAGCAGATTTTTGCTGTGCCAACTCTGATTAAAGAACTGCCTCCTCCTTTACAGCGATTAATTGGAGATATGACAGACATCGAAAAAGTTAGGATTTGTTTAAGTCTTTGAGTGATGAAAATATTGGTCAACGCCATCGGTCGATTACTTGCCAGAGTATGGAACTGCCCAAACTTGATAAGATTGAGTATTGATTAGAAAATTTTCCGAAAAACTGGTAACATTAGCAACACATAAGCCAACAGCATCGAATCTACCGTCTGATTAGAGAACACAGCTAAACCGTGAAACCCAATCGTATTACTCCAGAACCTGGTCAAGAATCTGTCTGGGATTACCCACGTCCTCCACGCCTAGAGGAGACAACAAAGCATATTCGGGTAATCTTTAACGGGATTGCGATCGCAGACACCCGACGGGCAAAACGGGTATTGGAAACGAGCCATCCTCCCAGTTATTACATCCCACCGGAAGACATCAAGCTAGAACACCTTCCTAAGACAGAGCGTAAAAGTTTTTGCGAGTGGAAGGGAGTGGCTGGATACGCCGACGTTGTGGTGGGTGACAAGCGGGCTGCTAATGCTGGCTGGTATTATCCTGAACCAACTCCAGAGTTTTCCTCAATCAAAGACCATTTTAGCTTTTACGCCAGTAAAATGGACGCCTGCTATGTCGATGATGAGTTAGTTCAATCCCAGCCGGGGGACTTCTACGGGGGATGGATCACCAAGGATATTGTCGGACCATTCAAAGGTGGAGCCGGAACAATGGGATGGTAGAGTTGAGCCTGGAAACTCAGGCAAACATGTTGTTTAATTCACTCTCCGTTGTTTAATCTCCGCTATACCCAAATGCTGCAAGCCATACCTTCCCTGATCCTGGCGTTTCAATTTGCCTCTCCAGGACCGATTCTGGTGAAGCTAGGACCACTGACTATCCGGTGGTACGGTTTATTAATTGCTTCAGCCGTATTAATTGGAGTCAGTCTGTCCCAATATTTAGCCAAACGTCGTAATGTTGACCCAAACGCGATCGCTGATTTGGCAATCTGGCTAGTGATTGCGGCAATTCCCTGTGCCAGACTGTACTATGTCTTGTTTGAGTGGGAACAATACGCCCAACGCCCGGAAGATATTATTGCAATTTGGAAAGGCGGTATCGCGATTCACGGTGCTATTTTGGGGGGACTTGTCGCCACGATCATTTTTGCCCGTGTTCAGAAACTATCGGTTTGGTTATTAGCTGATTTGGTTGTTCCTTCGCTGATTTTGGGGCAAGCTATTGGACGTTGGGGAAATTTCTTTAATTCAGAAGCCTTTGGTAGTCCCACAAATTTGCCGTGGAAACTTTATATTCCTCCCCAACAGCGCCCTCCAGGGTACATGAATTATGAGTACTTCCATCCCACGTTTCTTTATGAGTCGTTGTGGAATGCATTGATTTTTGTGATACTGATCACCTTGTTCTTTCGGGATTTGAAACGGAAACCGCACCTGAAAGTGGGAACATTGGCGCTCATCTATCTGGTGGGTTATAGTGCAGGTCGCATTTGGATTGAAGGATTGCGAACGGATAGCCTCATGGTGGGACCTTTACGCATTGCCCAAATAGTCAGCTTAGTGTCAATTCTCTTAGGATTGGCAGGTTTAGCATGGCTCTATTGGTTCCGTCGTCCTCTACCCGATGTTGTACCACCAGAAAATCAGCAATGGGATACAGTTTCTGAGTAACACAGGGGTCATTGGTGTCAACTTAACGCTAAAAGCAGGGGGAGCAGGGGGAGCTGGGGGAGCTGGGGGAGCTGGGGAAGCTGGGGAAGCTGGGGTTGTAGAGACGTGCCATGGCACGTCTGGGAGCAGAGGGAGCGGAAAAAACGCAAAATCTATTAAAAAATTTTTTAGCGGATGGTGTAAGATTTGAGTTTAAACTTTATAATTCTACAAATGACCAATGACACATAATAAAAGTCCCAGAGAAAAAATCTCTAGGACTGAACCAGGGTGCATCTACCACTTCTTATTTCCTATCTCCATGAACTTGCTCCGGAAAGATTGCCTAAAAAAACAAAAGTCCCAGAGAAAAAATCTCTAGGACTGAATCAGGGTGCATCTACCATTTCTTTCTTCCTATCCCCATGAACTTGCTCCGGAAATTTATATGTATCAAACCTCTGACTCTACTCAACGTCAAAACCCTCTCCCTTCTCTAGCCCCAGCCGTCTACATCATTGGTGCCGGTCCTGGAGATCCGGAGTTATTAACCGTTAAAGCGGTGAAAATTCTGCAAAAAGCAGATGTTATTTTATTTGCCGACTCCTTAGTGCCATCACAAATTTTGCAGGAAACCCGTCCTGATGCAGAAATTATCCGAACTGGGAATAAAACCCTAGAAGACATCTTACCCCTGATGATCGAACGAGTGCGATCGCAAAAATCAGTCGTTCGTCTGCATTCGGGTGATCTGAGTCTATACAGCGCCATTCACGAGCAAATGCAAGCCCTTACCGAGGCGGAAATTCCCTTTGAAGTGATTCCTGGGATTAGTGCTTACCAAGCGGCTGCGGCTAAACTAGGGGTTGAACTCACAGTACCGGACGTGGTACAAACCATTATCCTGACGCGCATTAGTGGTCGAGCATCAGCTGTACCCGAGCCGGAAGAATTAGCATCCTTAGCCGCGCATCAAGCCAGCCTCTGTCTTTATCTAAGCGCTCGTCATGTAGAAGCCGCCCAAGCCAAACTCCTCCAGCATTATCCAGCCAATACCCCGGTTGCTATCTGTTTCCGCATTGGTTGGTCGGATGAAAAAATCTGGCTTGTCCCTCTAGAACAAATGGCAGCACTGACTCACCAGGAAAATCTAATTCGGACAACACTTTATATTATCAGTCCCGCCTTGAGAACACCTTGGTCTTTACCAGAGGCAATATCTAGCCAAGATACTAAGACAGGGACACGTTCCCGCCTCTATCACCCAGAGCACTCCCACCTCTTTCGCCGCGAGGGGAGATAGGGTGCACAGGGGATTCAGGGAGCAGGGTTGTAGGGGCGGGTTTTACCCATAACGTTCTGGAGACACCCCTAACTTGACTAAACCCGCCCTTGCAGGAGAAGAGGAGATTAGATTGACCTGCTCCCATTAGAATTCCCTGCGAGTATAGTGATTGTATTGCCTTTTCTCTGTTCCCCAGTCAACTATGAAGCCAACCGTCTGTCCTAAATGTGGTGAAAGCTTAGAGTCTATCACCCATGGTGGCATAGAAGTCGATCGCTGCTGTAACTGCAAAGGGATTTGGTTTGATTCTCTGGAAGCTGAAAAACTCAAGCGGATTAAAGACTCCGAGAGTTTGGACATTGGATCTCCAGAAATGGGACATCAATTTGATCAAGTGGATGACGATGTGGACTGTCCTCGCTGTGGCGCGACGATGTTTCGCATGATTGATATTGACCGGTATAGTATCTGGTATGAAAAATGCCCCCAGTGTCACGGCGTCTGGTTAGATGCGGGTGAATTTAAGAAGTTTAAGCAGAATTTCTCACACAAAGGGATTCTAGGTCGAGTTCGCAAAACCTGGCGTCCTCATTAGCTTATCCGTTGTGGGGGGAGCAGGGGAAGCAATGTTCCAGACGTAATACCGAGTTGCGCTCAAACATAGTAGATAGGAAAAGCAGGGGAAGCAGGGGAAGCAGGGGGAGAGAAAGTTATATCTTTGAATGCAACTTGGTATAAGGCGTGGAACGTCTGGAAAGAGGGGGGTTGGGGCGGGTTTAGTCACATCAGGGTCAAAAAGAAACGATAGTAGTAAAACCCGCCCCTACAAACCATGTTCCCTCGAACAAAGTGAAGGGTCAAAACTCTCCCCTGCACCCAAAATCCCTGACCTCTTGGTACACTGAATGCCAGATCTGTGCAATTTAGGGAGAGGATGCCTTGCTAGACGAACAAGCGAAAAAAACGATGCTGCGTAAGATTCCCCATGGTCTATATATCTGCGGCGTCAAAGAGGGTGATAACTTAAACGGTTTCACCGTAAGTTGGCTGATGCAGTCTTCCTTTGAACCGCCACTGGTGGTCAATTGTATTAAGAAAGAGACGGGATCTCACGAAATGCTGAAAAAAAGTGGGGTGTTCAGCATCAGCTTCCTAGACAGTGGACAAAAAAACATGGCGGCGAAATTCTTTAAACCCCAAAGCCGGGTTGGGAATAAGTTCGAGGATGTGGAATTTTATGAAGGAGAAGCCACCGGCTGTCCGATTATTTCTGACTCCCTCGGTTACATCGAATGTAAAGTAATCGATGCGGTGGAAAAGGGGGATCACAGTGTTTATGTGGGTGAAGTGATTGCCGCAGGTGTCCACCGGGAAGGAGAACCGCTTTCACTCGAAAGCACCGGTTGGCAATATGGTGGCTAGAGACTGACCCCATATCCCAAATGGTTTTGATGAAGTTGCAAGACTAAACATAATGCCTCTGATTAAAGTTCAATCATCTGTGACGAATCTAGAACCTACCCTAGTGGAAGGGTTGCTGAAAATCCTTTCCGCTAAGCTAGCCCAGCATGTAGGCAAGCCTGAATCTTATGTGATGACGGCATTTGAAGAGGGTGTATCCATGACTTTTGGCGGTACTGTTGAACCCACCTGCTACATAGAAGTCAAAAGTATTGGCACGATGAGTCCAGCCCAAACCCAGGCAATGAGTCAAGACTTTTGCCAGGTGATTAGTGAAAAGCTGGGTGTCCCGATTAAGCGAATTTATATTGAGTTCGCTGATGCCAAGGGTAGTATGTGGGGGTGGAACGGTACAACCTTTGGTTGAGGGGTTGGTTTTATCCTGATTAAGCCTTTGCTGTTTTTAGGGATAGCAGATAATATCCAAAAGCTAACCCGTGCTTGTTGGGGACAGGACATCAAACCAACCTACTCTCGTTGACATGAACCCAAAGTAAGCCCCCCTTAAACTGAAGTTCCCCCTGTCCAGATGTACTACAGGGGACTGAACTCCTACTGCATAAGCATTTTAGCAATTTAGCCCCTCAAATCGTACCCATGTATTTTTAAGATTTTCTTAATATTCTTAGGAGAGAATCTGTGAGACAATTGTAGTCATGTACATAGAGCGTGTTCCTAACAGAAATTCTCCCCCAGCCGTATTACTTCGCGAGTCCTACCGCGAAGGAAAGAAAGTGCGTAAACGGACTCTAGCTAACCTGTCCAAATTGCCGGATGAAGCGGTAGATGGTTTAAAGATTCTCCTCAAAGGTGGCAAAGCCATCGAAGACATAGAGGAGGCGTTTAACATAGTTCGCTCTCGCCCTCA
>NZ_JAVJRX010000170.1:0-9820 GCF_040219735.1 Coleofasciculus sp. G1-WW12-02
ATAAACGGACGTGGAGAGGGTGTAAGACCTCATTTGGAGGCAACCTTCAGCGAAGCGTCAACCCCAATCAGCGACCACCCCTAAAAAGGTGGCGTGGTGAGGAATCCCCCGCGCTCTTTAGCCGGGGGAGGATGTCAATAACACGTTCAGCCGGAACGTCTCTACTTCTCACTCTAGGGAGCATGTCAGGGACAGCACATTCAAGCTAACCTGCTCTCGTTGGGTTTCGTACCTCAACCCAACCTACTTGCGTTGACATGCTCCCTTGCTCTAAGCGACGCTCTAGGATTGCAGTTCATCTAATTTGGCACGCACCGCCTGGATATCTTGCCACATCAGCCACTTCGGCTTACCCTGCTCCCGTGAGGGATTCCGCAATAGGTATGCCGGGTGCAAAATTGGCATACACTCTCGCCCTTCCCATTCCATCCAAGTGCCACGAATTTTAGTAATCCCGCGCTTTTCACCCGTTAACCCCTTGACAGCCGTTGCGCCCGTTAGCAGGATAATCTTGGGATCGACTAAGCGAATTTGTTCGAGTAGATAAGGTTTACAAGCCGCCACTTCATCAGGAGTAGGTGCTCGATTACCAGGAGGGCGGCATTTATTCATGTTACAGATATAGACATCCCGTTCACTATCCAGTTTGACAGCGGCGAGAATCTTCTCCAGCAATTGTCCGGCTCTCCCGACAAACGGTAAACCTTGCTCGTCTTCATTTTGCCCAGGGGCTTCCCCAATGATCATAATCGGAGCATGAAGATTACCCCGCCCCACTACCGCATGGGTGCGAGTCGCTCCTAATTCACAGCGCTGACAAATGTTACAATGAGCTGCCAGTGGCTCCATGGAGTCGTAAGTGCCAGGAGGAATCGGAATCTTGGCATCCGTAGGAATTAATGACGGTTGGAAGTCATTAGGGGTAGAAGATGTCAACCCTGACTGGTCAAAGAGACTGAGTTGTTCTGAGGATTCGTGAGACATAAATTTAAGCTCGGACAATCCAACTGCTTGTTGAATTTTCTCATATCCTGTGATAAATCCCTGACTTGTGCAAAAAATCGGAACTCTGGGTCTCATTTAACCGCTTCCAAAAACCTAGTCACATCTACTCAAAAGTAAACAAACATAGGCAAAACTCAACGGTATAAGTTTCTTTAAGCGCTTATTTTTAGTGCGTTGCCGCTTCCCGCTTGAGGGTTAGCCAAAAACTCCCAGTTAGAGATATCATAGTAGGCGTGCCTACTTTTGATCAAGCGCTTAAGCTTGGTATTCAGTTGGTTCCAATGACTCCATACGTGCTTTCTATCGTTCACCGACAGATAGGCGGTTATGGAGTCTGGTAATTTTTCTCCTAATTTCATTCCACGACGGGCAATCGCCAGTGCCGCCGCTTCATCGCTGGCTAGCCCGTACATCCGAGCATATTTAACCAGACCGATCAGGCTGGTATAAGCAGGATTGACCTGTCTGACTTCTATGCCGCGATTTCCTAAGATGGCAGTTAGCATCTCAAAAAAGCGGCTATACGCCCATCCAGACAACATTCGAGCATACCTTTTTCCTTTTTCTCTGAGTTGGGTCTTCTTACCGAAGAAATCTAACTCCTCACACACAATCGGGCATTTATAGGCGCGCGCCATCTGCAGAAGTAGGAAGCAAACTTGTCTAATGGCGGCGTCCTGTTTTCCCCGTGGCAAGCCCATCTGAATAGACATTTGTCCATGGTGTATTAGATTGCCTTCTGGATCGATGTATGCCCAACCAATCGATCCAGGATTCAAGTCTATGCCAATGCAGCTGTAGTGGATTGATCTGGACAATCTCTCAACGGGCTTAGGCGTGAATTGGACAGCCACACACCATCTGCCATCTTTTCGGTAAAAGTGCCAGGTCTTAGCGCCTTCTGATGGCAGTCGGTTGACCTGGCGTGGAAAATTTCCAATCTCAGATGACACATACTTGCCAAACTTGTCCTCTAGGCAGTAAGGAACTCGAATCTTGATTGTTTTTCCGTCCCATTGGCAGGTCTGATTGCCGAATGATTCGTCCTTAGATCCCACCACAAAAGCTTGTCCCTTGGGAATGTTTACCCGAATGGGAGCTACCTTGAGATAATTGACCTGCAATTGGTAGTGGTAAAGCTTGCGCTTTTTGTGGTGCAATTGGAAGCGCAAGTTCTGCCAGTTAGTATCCCTGTACTGAAGGGAAACCGACAAAGGGAATTGACAGCCGCTCTTACTGTTGTGCCAGTTTTTCTTCCGATAAAATTTGCTGGCATTTTTCAGCTTGCGTGTAGCCTTTTTCATCCACTTTTCACAGGATTTAGCCTTAGCAGTTAACACCTTAATGTGCCGTTGGCGGTTAGCTTTGGCTGTATCTACCGCCCCTTGGCTGAAAGCTATCACGCCATTAGCGTGACGCTTACTGATTCTATGCGCTTGCTGTAAATGCGTGTTCCATTTGGACTTGTTGAACTTGTCAGCCGACAGGAGATGATTGGCTGTCTCACATACTGCCTGATGGAAAATGAATGAATATTCGGACAGGAACATTTCCAGTTGAGTCTTTCCCAACGGGTTTAACTCGTTGGCTGGAGTGGGGAGTCCTTTGCAGTATGTGAGCGTACTCATTGATTCGAGAAGGTAGATGTTTCTTTTACTATTGTATGCACTTTGGGCAAAAAGGTTCCCGACAAAAATATCTGCTCATTTTGAAGAGATATGAGTAGGTATGATAATAGATTAGGTTACAGCAACAAACCCTGACATTGTTCGACTGGTAGGGAATCACCGTCCTTGTCGGGCGGTGAGGATGTCAATTTCCATGTTTAACCTCCTGAACCAATGCGTCGGAAAATCGTTAGCATCACTGGTCCTAAAAGAAAATGATGCCCCAAGCATTCCATACCTGCTACCGTACCAAATTGTTCGCGTTGCTCTCGACTATAAAAGCGAAGGTTATTGGTAAATAAAGGGATAGAAAAGGACACTGTTTTTTTTCGACCGATATAGTCAACCAAGTAAAAACGTCCCCCCTCTCCCAGGACTCGATTCACCTCAAAGAGCACCTGTTGAGGTTGAGGGTAATGCAGAAAGCTAATTGTATTAAAAACCGCATCAAATTGACCCTCAGTAAAGGGTAAAGACTCAGCATTGCCCTGCTTGAAAATGAGTCGCGGTCGATGCTGGTTGCTCTGTCGGGCTTGACGCAGCATCTGGGAGGATAAATCAAGTCCTGTACCCTTGAGAGTGGGGAACTGGGTGGCAAGGCGATGCAGTAAACGACCGGTACCGCAACCGAGGTCAAGCACATTCGGATTTTCCGGTAGTTCTACATACTCCAATAACCGTTGGTGAACCGCTTGGTAGAAGACAGTAGTAAACAGCAGGTCGTAGTTTGGTGCCCACAGATCGAAAATCTTTTGTTTATTGCGATAAACTTCATACCAATTTGATTGAGTAGTGATAGACATAATTGGAAAAGCCTTGCCCTGTTTCTCGCTGTGTATTTCCAAACCTTTGCTAAATCGTATCATTTTTTACTCTAAGTTAGATAAATCCCGTATGTAGAAGAAATTTGACTTATTTCACTTTTGTGGTAAACTACAATAGTTTATTTGTTATTAAAGAAATAAAGAATAGAGATATGGACTTGGCACAATTATCAGAATCATCAGAAAAAATTAAAATTGCAATAGTTTCCGAAAACGCCTCTCTAAAGATGGGTGGTGAAGCCGCACTACCCCTCCACTATTTTCGCTTACTCCGTAAGTATAATATTCCAGCCTGGTTATTGGTTCATTGCAGAAATAAAAAAGAACTTCAGTCATTATTTCCCGGTGAAATGGAAACTATACATTTTATAGAAGATACAATTTTACACAGATCAATTCGTATATTAAAACGAATAATACCAAGCGCAATTTATGAATTTTCTTTCAATTATATTTTACTTCTGGTGACTCAATACCAAGTTAAATATTTTCTGAAAACCTTGATTCAAGATCATAAAATTAATCTTGTTCATCAACCTAATCCTGTTTCTCCCAAAGAACCATCCCTGTTATTCAATTTAGGAGTCCCTATAATTATTGGACCAATGAATGGTGGCATGAATTATCCCCCCTCATTTGAGTTTATGCAAACTAAACAGGCTGAATATACTATAAAATTAGGACGTTTTGTTGCGGAGTTACTCAATTTTTGGTTTCCTGGTAAACGAAAGGCGGACATATTACTCGTCGCCAATCAGCGTACCCAAAATTCCCTTCCTGGCAAAATACAAGGAATGGTGATGGAGTTGGTAGAAAACGGTGTAGAAATTTCGCTGTGGAAACCTAATTTTGAGTCTAACTGTAATCGTAATTATACCAAATTTATCTTTATTGGTCGCTTAGTAGACTGGAAAGGTGTAAGGTTGTTGTTACTTGCCTTTCAGCAAGTAAGAGAGCAGACTCCAGCATTTTTAGACATTGTTGGCAGTGGAAAGCAAAGAAACCGTTTAGAACAACAGGTTGGAAGCTTAGGATTAACAGATGCAGTTTCCTTTTACGGCAAGTTGACTCAGCCTGAGTGTGCCAAACGATTACAGGAGTCAGATGTTTTGGTTCTGCCAAGTTTGCGAGAATGCGGTGGTGCTGTTGTCCTAGAAGCAATGGCGACAGAAATCCCAGTAATTGCCACTAACTGGGGAGGACCTGCTGATTATATTGATGAATCCTGTGGAATACTAATTAACCCTACCTCTCCAGAAAGATTTGTTAACGAGCTTGCCCAAGCAATGATAACCTTGGCTAAATCACCCGACTTGCGCCGTGCTATGGGTAAAGCTGGTCGTCAGCGTGTTATTCAACACTTTGACTGGGACGCCAAGATCACTCAAATGATTTCTATCTATCAAACTGCGATAGCTACTAGTAAATCAACCAATCAAGGTTCAGTTTGATGTTAATGTTTACTTCGTAAACTCGTCTACAGTGTCGATTCAGCAACCACATTTAGCGGGAAAACGTAAAAAAATTAAATATGATGCGGCTAGAATATCCCCACTATAATTGTTAATTTAGCAGAGGAAGATATTACTGGATAGAGAGCGTAAAATTGTGAAAACGCCCAAGCAACCGTTATCGTGGCAGGTAGGACTGGTTTTAGTCGCTGGCGTCTTAGCAGTTTCCAGTGCCGCTATTTTTATTCGCTTAGCCAATACGGCGGCTGGGTTGAGTGGTGTTGGATTTAGTCTTTTTCTATCTGCTTCTCGCCTGAGTTTGGCATCTTTATTAATATTACCCGCTTGGGGAAACCTACGATCCAATCAACTGAGTCCTGGTGCATTCCCTCATGCCGTGGGGGCTGGGATTTGTCTTGCCCTACATTTTGCCACCTGGATTACTTCCCTATCCTTCACGTCAATTGCTGCTTCTACTACTTTAGTCACCACCAACCCCATCTGGGTGGCTTTGCTATCTTGGCTGTGGTTTAAGGAAAAACCCTCTCGGCTAACCCTACTGGGAATTGGTATTGCTTTTATGGGAGGTGTGCTGATTGCCTTAGGGGATCAAGAAACTGTGGGCGTTAGTCATAATCCCGCTTTGGGGAATAGTCTGGCTTTGGTTGGCGCCTTGATGGCAAGTTTGTATTTATTGTTGGGTCGAGAAGCACAGCGGCGTGGTTTGGGAATTGGCAGCTATATTACCATTGCCTATAGCACTGGTGCACTGGTTTTGTTGCCCTTGCCGTTAGTCTTTGGTGTTGGCTACCTGGGTTATCCCAGTGCAGTTTACCTTTACAGTTTGCTCATGGCGGTTTTGCCTCAATTAATTGGGCATACTAGCTTTAACTGGGCAGTGCGCTGGATTTCTCCAATCCTGGTTACCCTAGCGATTTTATGGGAACCTGTTGTCTCTAGTTTTTTGGGGTATCTCGTTTTTCAGGAACTCCCAGGACGCTTTGTGCTAATAGGTGCAGCCGTTCTATTGGCAGGAGTTGCGATCGCGGTTTTTGGCGCTAGGAAAACCCCTGTTGAAGATGTGGGAACTTGAGGACTACAAAAACAGTACGTTACTTAAATGATCTGTGCCTTAATTCTTGTGCTGGGTTTTTTGGTGTTTTCTTGAATACTTTGTTTTAAACAAGGCGCCAAATCCTAAGGCTAAACCTGAACCCAGAATAGTCAGCGGTTCGGGGACGGGAGCGACAGTAGTGACAAGAGAATCTGCTGCAAAATCAACCTCTTGTGGTCCTCCAACCGTCAAGGATATTGATTCTACATCACTGAAATCTGTATCCATCGCATTGTTAAATGTATTGAAATTGAACACAGCACTGCCTTCACTTAGTGCCGCCTTACTCAGGCTTGCTGTATCACCACCACTGTCTGTCACGGCTAGTGTTACCAGTGCCTGCAAATCGACACTGACAATATCCAAACTGAAGACCCCATTCATACCTCCCCCAGTCAGATCAGCATTCAGACCACTTTTGCCCGGTCCATCCCAGGTAATAACTGTCTCACTTTCGATTCCAGCATCGTTGCTCACAGTTAGCAGACTATTTTGCACATCGACACTCGCACCCCGATTAGGCCCAAATTCACTCTCCTCTACGGTCAATTCGATTTCGCGCTCTCCACCAATTATTTGGTTAAGCCCATTCATCGTTGAGCTAGAGGTCATACCTTTACCCCCAAGTTGGACTGTTTGAAAACCTGTTTCAAAATCGTCAATCGCCACTTGGGCGGCTTGAGCTTGACCCGCACTAAACACTAATGTCCCAATTGCCAGACTCGGAATAAGATATCTGTTCATTTTTTTATCCTTCATCAGATTTAGAAAAAATTATCAACTTGTACCGCTGCGCGGAATTTAAAACTCAAAATGCTTACATTGCCACCAGCGTTTCAGGAATTTTGAGTAGTTCCCTTGCGGTGTACTATTTTTATTTAATCTTAATCTTTGGCAGAAATAATCTAACTTGAGTTGTGTATTAAAGAGAAATATGCAATAATTCACAAAGTTATTAGTTTAATAATAAATATTTTTTTACGACTTTAGGAGGATAAAAGACTTTATGTCCAGGTACTTATTTTTCTCTTCATTGCCCCATTTCCCGCATCTGTTCATCACCTCATTTGTGGCACGATTAAATAAAAATGGGATTATCTCTCTCTTGAGTTGGACAAAAGTAAAGGGCAGGCTTATTAAGTTTTGTAAAAGTCTGCGATCGCACTCCAGCCCACGGGAGCATGTCAGGGACAGCACAAAACATTCTTGTAGGTTGGGTAGAGTGTAAGCGTTACCCAACAGGCTAACCTGCTGGCGTTGGCTTACTCAAAAAGAAGGTGGGAGCCTACGTTGCAAAGATTCAACCGACAAAGGTGACATGCTCCCAAGCGCACCGATGGGAGATTTTCAGGAAACCTAACACAGTTAAGGTTATTTATGTCCGACTACTTATCTATGAAGTAGGCGTCGATGCAGTAGTCGATTCCGTTTTAGAACCCGCAGAGAATTTCTGGGTAATCCCAGCCGTCAAAATGTGAGACAGCAATCCAATTGGTCCGGCAAATAAACAAAGAACCAGGGAATGAATTGTCCACACCCCAGTCTGCTGCCCTTGCCAATAAATCCACCGCCCCACAAACAAATCCAATACCAAAAAGTGAGTCCATCCCGCTGCGGCGATGATTTCGTCCCCAAAGAAGCGGGCAATATCAGCAAGTTGGGGATTGGATAAGGCTTGGGCAGATTCGGCTGTAATACTGTTGGCGAAGAAGTAGATGTACAACCCCGCTAATGCGACAAACGGGAGATAGGATTCCATCACTTTCCGGGTAATCCCCCAGTTGGGAAGCAGAATCATCAGTAGCCAGAAGGGTAAAACAAATAGATTCGCGATGGTAAAGAGTAGACTCGGTGTCATGGTGTTCAAGAGAGAAAAATAGTGGTCAAGTTAAAAGCCAGCCATTGTCGCATTTAGCTAGGCGGCACAATCTCAACCCGATACCATTATCTTCCCATGCCCCCCGCACCCATGCACCCCGTCCCCTCGTACTCCCCATAAAATGGCACAAATTTTGCTCGATTATGTGCGGTTTATTTTTTTGTCTAGACTTGTGCTATCCACACAAAAGTGCTTATAATGAAACTATGGCAAAAGTTACAGTCACTCTCTACATAGAAGAAGAAGATAAGGCAGCGCTACAAAAACTGGCTAACGCCGAAGAGCGCTCCCTATCTCAGATGGCAGTGTTAATCCTCAAGCGAGCCATTAAAGCTGCTCAAGAGCAAGGCAAGTTACCTGAAAATCCCAGAGCCAAATAGGGGGTAGGAGCAATTTTTATAAAAATCGCAGAGAAAACCCCGTCGCCTTGTGCGCTCTGATGAGAGGCGAGGCAGGCTAAGGGGTTCAATACCCCTTAGCCTGCCAATAATCTGTCGGGACAACGATTAACCCCTCTGCTTCTGAGTTTCAATGTATTTCCTAACGGCTTCTTCAGAGACATGACCAACGCTACCGTAGTAGGTTCTGCACACTTCCCCAATGATTCGTTTCAATTCAATTTCGATTGCACCCTCAAGCACCTGATGGCGGTATTTGGGGCAGAAAACGATGTGGTATCCAAGGCAATGTTTAGCATGAGTTGATGACAGAAGTTTCATAGAATCATGAATATTGTGTATATCAACAAAACATATAAGGTTTTGTGCTATTCTAAGTATATCAACGGTTAAGAGGTTGAAACATGAGTGTTAAACAAGCTTTTGAGTATTAATGAAGCGAACCGTTTCCATTCCCGTTAACTTACCCCATCAGAGGTTTCTACCCCTCATGGGGTTTTGTGCTGACATTTTTAATCAGCACATTGATTGGGCATTGAAGGAGCGGACGTGGAATAAAAACAAGGCTCACAAAGCTCTGTATGCTGACCTCAGATTGCAATATCCAGATGTACCATCAGCACTGTTGCAAACAGTTCGGGATAACGCCATGGAGGCAGTTAAAGCAACCAAATTCAAACGACATCCCAAGCAGAAATCAACATCAGGGCTGAGGTATGACAAGCGCACCATGACACTGAGAGGGTATCAATTAACCCTTTCGTGTATTGGTAAGCGTGAAAAGCTCATCCTAAGTGTACCGGAACACTTTAAGGAGATATTTAAAACTTGGGAGTTTTGCGGCGGAACTCTAACCTACTCAAAGCACAGCAAACAGTTTTGGGTAAGGTTGGTATTTGAAACTGTTGACCCTCCACAAGTTACAGGAGAAATCCAAGGAATTGACCGAGGTTTGTACCATCAAGCCGTTACCTCTGATGGTCAATTTTTCAGCTCATCAAAAATAAGAGGTGTGCAAAGACGTTACTTATTCAATCGTCGTAAGCTCCAACAAAAAGGCACTCGTAGCGCCAAACGTCGATTAAAAGCGATGTCGGGACGCGAGAAGCGGTTCATGAAGGATACGAATCATTGTGTGAGTAAGAAGCTTGTCAGAAAGCCAGAGATAGCAGTCTTTGTGCTTGAAGACTTGTCGAGTATTCGCACTCAGCGACGGGGCAAGAAAATGAATAAGTGGCTGGGGAGTTGGGCATTCTATCAGCAAGAGCAGTTTTTAACCTACAAAGCAGAAGCCTTGGGCAAGCGAGTAGTCCATCAAGACCCTCGCTATACCTCTCAAAAGTGCAATGTCTGCAAACACATCAGGCGGACAAATCGTCACAAGTCTCGCTTCTGTTGTAAAAACTGTGGCTATCAGACTCACGCTGACCTTAATGCTGCTCTTAATGTCCGAGACGATTACATTCTCTCTTCTACCCAACG
>NZ_JAVJRX010000171.1:0-16518 GCF_040219735.1 Coleofasciculus sp. G1-WW12-02
TTATCGAATGCGTCGGGTAAGAGTTAGCAATTTCAGGTTAATTTTGTTGAAGAATCTGGAATTTTTCTATTCTGCGCATGAAAACTTCTACTTTTCCCCTTCAAATTAGCTTCTCAAATTAGTTTGTGAGAAATGCGGGTATAATTTAAGAAAATTTCTAAAAAAATAGGGCTTATGACTGAGAGTGACTTAAGGGAAATTGAACTGGCGATCAGTCAGCTTTCGGATGAAGAGCTGGTAAAATTTAGGACTTGGTTTGCTGAATTTGATGCAATCAATTGGGATCGGCAATTTGAGACAGATGTTACGGCGGGTAGGCTCGATGCACTAGCCGACAAAGCCTTACAAGATTTAGGAAAAGGAAAATGTACTGATTTGTGAAACACCACGCCACCCCCGATTTTTGGTATTATTATCGACAGCTACCCGCTGACATCCAAGACCTTGCCGATAGATGTTACGAGCTGATCAAACAAGATCCTCGATATCCCTCACTACACTTGAAGAAAGTTGGTCGGTTTTGGTCGGTTAGAGTCGGTTTAAACTACAGAGCGATTGCAGTCAAACAGGATAATGATCTAGTTTGGTTTTGGATCGGAACACACGCGGAATATGACAAGCTATTAGGCTCAAAATAGCGATCACCGAACCTAAGGCTCATCACTCAAAACCAACTTCCAACTAAGACATAGGCAGCCCAGAAGAGGGGCGCTTGGTAGTCGGCGTTTTGTAACATCGCCTGCTGCGCTAGTTGTAGGGCTTCGGCGCGAGACACTCCCGGTTGTCCTAAATGTTGGTAGAAGGCTTCTGTGAAGGTAACACTGGATTGATCATCCAAACTCCAGAGAGACGCGATCGCACTCTGTGTTCCTGCCTGAATCGCGGCTCCGGCAATTCCGAGTACGGCTCGATTGCTGCCTGTGGCGGTTCGGCAGGCACTGAGCAGGAGGAGTTCAATCCCTTGGGTTGTGGTGGACTGTTGGCGGCGAAATAATTGGCTAAATTGGTCTAAGGGGATCTTCCCGTCAGCCGCCAGAATAAAGGTGTCTTCTGGCTTTTCTCCAAATTGACCGTGAGTGGCTAGGTGTACGATGTCGAAAGTAGAGCGCTCCAGGCGTTGCTCTAATGCGGTTTTGGTGAAATTTTTGTCCCGGATGAAAGCAACAGGAATGCCTGCGGCTTTTATTTTGTTTAACTCGCGATTGGCATTGTCTAAGGTGGCGAAGTTACCCTCCTTTGGCGGCGGTTCAGTGAGACTGACAGCTAGCACATCCATCTGGTTTCGCTCTAGCCGATGGGAATCGCGCACTTCTAGCCCCAAAACTAGGGCAGTAGCATAGGTTTGAACCAGATAGGTTTCCCCGTCGTAAAGCGCTGCCATGGGAATATTTCGCAGGGGTTCATCCAGGACAAAAATTAGGGTTTTGATCCCGTGGCGTTCCAGGTAGGGGCGTGCTGGTTTGATTAACCAGTTGTAGAGGGTTTGCCCATACTCCTTGTCGAAGTAAGCGAAAGGTTCTTGGAGATCACGGCGGAATAGTTTTACGGTGGCTTCCACATTTTGGCGGGATACGTCAGGGGAGCGATAATGAACCAGAGGAGTTTTTTTGCCCGGTAACTTGAGGATGACTTCGATGCGGTCTTTGAGTACAATCGGGTAAATAATGGCAGCCGTTGGGTCTTTTTCATCGACTACTTGGTCAACTGGTACCGTTGAATCCAAACAGGCGGATTGAAAGAAGTTTTCCAGTTCTGCCACCTGTAATGCCTCCATCACATCACGGGCTTGTTCCAGGTTCTCTTGGTTGGGTTTGCTGGTTCCTTGAGGGGATAGGAGCAAGTCTACGAGTTCCCGATAGACGGGTTCAACTTCGTCTCGGAACGTAAATTTGATATCGGGGTTGGCGGCAACTAAGTCTCCTCTCAGGAGTTTCAGGGTTTTGTAGGCGCTAGTGTAGGCGTTGGTGGCGACTTGGGGTTTATTCTGTGCTTTTAAAAGTCGTCCCAGTTGCCACTGCCATTGATAGGCGACTTCTGGGGGAATTTTGGCTTGTGCCAAGGCTTGTCGGGTAAGGCGTTCGGCGTCCTGCCATTGTTGGGCTGTTTCGTAGAGGTGTCCCAGGTAGCCGAGGGCATAGGATTCGGCTACGGTGTCTTTGAGGTGTTGCGCCTGCTGTTGGGCGTGGGCGAGAATCTGGGCGATTTCTGGGGCAGATAGGCTGGGGTTCAGTTGGCTTTGATGGTGGGTGAGGGTTTGGGCAAAGTGGATTTGGGCATAGATGGCGGGGCGAGTGGTGGGTAGGTGTTGGGCGAGTTCCTGGAGTTGGGGGATTAAGGTAGTGGCGGGTTGCTTTTGGTTGGTTTCCAGGAGTAGGTCGAGTTGATTGACAGATGCCTCAAATTGTGCATTGGGGGAAATGGCGCTGGCAGCGGCTTGTTGATAGTAGTCGATGGCTAGCTCATTCTGTTCTTGGGAACGAGCGGTGTTGCCTAAGCCGAGTAAGGCGGCGCTGATGTCGGCGGGGGAGTTGAGGGTGCGGGCGATATCCCGACTTTTCTGGAGTGTTTTCTGGGCTTGTTCGGGGCTACCGAGGGAGCGGAGTAGGTTACCTAAGTTGGCGTAAGCGGCGGCTTTGAGGGGATTGTCGGGTTGGGTTTGTAAGGTGGTTTCGAGTTGCTCTAGGGTATGGCGGGCGCGACGGTATAGCCCTAAGGCTCGCAGGGCGAGGGCTTGGTTAATTTGGCTGCGAATGATGCCCGGTTCGTCGGGGATTTGGGTGTAGAGTTGGGTGGCGTGCTGCCAGGTTTTCAGGGCGGCTTCGGCTTGTCCTTGAGCCAGTTGCAGGGTGCCTTGGGTGTTGAGGGCTTGTGCCTGCACCCGGAGACGTTCTGGGGTATTGGGGGGGATGGTGTCTAGGAGGGCGAAGCTTTGAGCCATGGCGTGATTGGCTTGATTCCATTGTGCCAATTCCTGATGGGCGAGTGCCAGGTTGCTTAATGTCATTGCCTGGTTGAGGGGTTCTCCTTGAGTCTGGTAGGCGGCAGCGGCTTGTTGCCAAGCGTCTAGGGCGGCGGCAAATTGTCCGGCTTGATAGTGGGTTTTGCCTTGTTGGAAGAGGTTGAGGGCGTTGTTGGAGGTAGGGAAGGGGGAAGAATTCAAAGCCTCTCTCCTTGTAGGAGAGAGGTTTGGAGAGAGGTTTTCCAGATCCCGTGAGGAAAGGGAACGAGGGAGGTTGGGGGGAATAAGGGAGGCTGGGGGAGAGGTTACATGAGTCGTATTTGATGTCAGGGTGTCTGTCTGGGGGACAATGGCGGTAGCGGGAGTCCAGTCTAGGTAGAGTTTCAGCAGGGTGAGGCTGAGACCAATGCCAACGTAGCACAGGAGTTTGTACAGTTTTGGGCGGCGGGTTGGTTGGGATTTGGACATTTTATAAGTAGGGCTGCTGAATAAGTATTGTGGTGGAGGTAGGTATTAGGTTTTAGGTTTTCCTGTGAATCCTTCACGCATCATGGCATCACCTAATCAGGAAAAATGTACTATTGCTTCCCCTAGAACACCAGTCCAGTGGTTACTGGACTGACGCTCTAGAAGGGCGGGTTTATTTAAGTTATCAGTTGTTGCCATAAGTTATCTGTAAAACCCGCCCCTACACCCCCGGCTTCCTCTGCTCCCCCGGCTTCCAGACGTTCCACCGGAACGTCTCTACAAACCCGGCTTCCCCTGCTCCCCCGGCTACATTAGCGCCCTCCCTGACAAGATGGGTGGGGTTGCCATACTCCCTGAGAATTGGCGGTTGGTACATTGGCGACCAGGGTAATGTTACCTTGTTCGTCAATAATCCAGCCTTGGGCTTCTACGATGGGTTTGGGGGAAGCGGGGGGAGTTGGGGTTGGGGTTGGCTGGGTGGCTGTGCTGTTGACGGGAGTGCCTAAGTCGGCTAGCGGTTGTTCTGGGGTGAGGATATCGGTGGGGCTAGGGGGGAGTCCGTCGCGTCCAGTTACGGTAAATTCATTCTTACCGCTTTGGCTGGGTGAGCAGGTTTGGTCGAGTTGAGGGGCGGCGGTGTCGGTGGGGAGTTCGATTAGTCCTTGGCTGGGGTCAATCACCAGGGAATTGATGGTGATTTGACCTGGGGCACCAAACTCGGAACTGGCATCTATATCATTCGTGCGGTTACCGTCTATCGCTTTCCGTTCTTCGATGCCGTAGATACCAAGGGGGGCAGTAATGGTGATGTTGCCGCCATTACCCCCTGCGGCTTTAGCAATGATATCGCTGCCGTTGCTGTTGGATGGTAGGGCAAAGAGAATGCCATGGTTGGCGGTTAGGTTAATTTTGACGTTACCGCCATTGGCATCGTCAAAGGCTTCGGCAGAGATGAGGCTTTCGTTATCTAGGCGCAACCAATCTGTGAGATTCAGGGTGATGTTGGCGCCTTGTCCATTGCCTCTGGTTTTTGCTGTGATTTCTCCATTGTTTAGGAAGAGAGTCTCGGCGTTAATCGTGACATCGCCTGCGTTACCTTCATCCCCAGTTGCCTGTGCTGATATGCTGCTGTTGTTGAGGGTAACTGAAGTAGCAGGATTTTCTCCTTGGTTGAGGTTGACACTACCCGCTTGACCTGTTTGAGTAGAGGCAGAAATGCTGCTGTTATTACTAAGGTTTAGACTATTTAAGTTTCGCAGGGTTATATTGGCTGGGTTGCCAGTGCCTCCAGCATCAGTTTCGGCGGTGATTTCACCATTATTTAGAGTAACGGTGCTAGCCGTGATATCGACATCACCGGCTGTGCCAGAACCATTTTTACTACTAGCGGCAACTTGCGCTCCTTGCTCGATAGATAACTGTTGAGTATTAATCCTGACACCGCCAGCATTTCCGCCTTGGGTGGCTTGTGCCAATACTCCTGCGGGAGAGTTAGTTCCATTTGAGTTAGTAAATGTCCCACTGAGCGCCACTGTATCATTGGCATGGATACTCACACTGCCGGCTTGTCCACTTTCAGTCGAAGAAGAAATCAGACTATTGTTGAGTGTTACTAATTCGGGAGCATTGATGGAGACACTGCCAGCTTCTCCACTGGTACTTGAGGATGAGATTAAACTGTTATCGTTGACCGTGACTGACTCTGTTGCCTTTACGGTGACGCTACCGGCTTGACCCGTCTGAGTGGAAGCGGATATCTCACTGCCATTGCTAAGGGATAGATTCGTCAAACCTTGTAAGGTGACGTCTCCGCGCTCATTTCCTGAGACATTACTAGCTGAGATTTCGGCACCATTGTCTAAACTTAGTCGAGAGGTGTTGAGAGTGACACTGCCCGCGTTACCTTCATCCCCAGTTGCCTGGGCTAGCACCCCTCCTTGCTCTGTTCCCTCAAAGTTAAAAGTGCCGTCGAGGGTGACTTCATCAGCAGTAATCTCGACATTGCCTGCCTTGCCTGTATTGGTAGATGAGGAAATGCGGCTATTATTCACCTGTAGAGTGTTCAGTTCTCGTAGGAAGATATTACCTTGCTCTGGTGTACTTGTTCCACTATCCGTTTCGGCTGTGATTTGTCCGCCGCTATTGAGGGTAACACCACTAGCAGTGATATCGACATTACCGGCTGTGCCGGAACCATTTTTGCTACTAGCGGCAACTTGCGCTTCTTGCTCAATAGATAACTGTTGAGTATTAATCGTGACACCGCCTGCGTTACCACTCTTGGTTGCTTCTGCGGCTAAGCGACTATTACCACTCAATGCGACAGTGCCTCCTGAAGCTTCGACTGAAATATTGCCTCCAGTACCACTTTCAGTGGAAGCGGATATCTCACTGCGATCGCCTAATTGTAGAGATGATAAATTCTGTAGTTGAATATTACCGCCACTACCTTCCTCTGTGGTTGCCGTGAGCTTGGCTTGGTTAGAAAGAAGCACGGAAGGGGCATCAACTGTGAGGTTTCCTGCGGTTCCATCTCCGGTGCTGCTGACGGTGGCTTGGGCATCATTGAGAGTCAATTGTCGAGTTTTAATAGTTATGCTGCCAGCATCACCCTCCGCATTCTGTTCGACTGCACTGGAGATTTGACCTCCTCTTAAGGAAATCTCGTTGTCGGCTGTAATTGATACATCTCCTGCTTTACCTGTACCGCTAGTTGTTGCATCAAGCAGGGAACTAGTGAGCGACAGCGAACCTGTCTCGATATTAATGCTTCCACCTTCACCTGAGCCGACTGTCGTACCCAAAAGGGTGCTGTTTGTAATCGAAGTATTGCCAGTTGCTCTCAGGTTGATTTCCCCTGCGTCTTCGGATTTGGTAACATCATTGACATTATTTGTGGTTGTTAGTTGGCTGTTATCAATTGCGATCGCTTGAGGACGGATACCTGTATCGTTGTCATAATCTTCACTGGAACTAGACCCAACAAAAATACGACCAAAATTTCCATCTGCCGAGATTTTACTTTTATTAGCAATTGAGATATTTTCGCGGGCATTGATAAATATATCAGCAGCAAAGTCAGAACCCTCATTTTTAGCACTCACTGTAGCCTGATTCAGTGCCACTGACCCCTGAGTAGCCTCGATCTGAATTGTTCCATAGCCGCCTACATTGTTCTGGCTATCACTGGTAACTCGGCTATTTTGATGAATCAGGACTTCTGGAGTCTCAGGATTATTAGAGCGACCGACGGCTAGTAAGGTAATATTACCGGGAGCAGACTCAGTACTGTTGCTGTCAGCTTTCACCACAGCATCATTACGCATCTCGATGGTTCCGGCTTCCACTGTAATAGTGCCAGCAGCATCCTTGGCATTGTCTGAGTTCACAATACTAGAGATTGTACTGTTATCCATAAGCACCCTACCCTCTGTTGCTGTAATCTCAATCTTTCCTGCCTGCCCTTCGCTGCTGGTATTACTAATAATTTGACTATCATTGAACGTGACTAGACCGGAGCTAGTGATTGTTACATCGCCTGCTCGGTCGTTACCTTTGGTGTCACTTAAAATCCGACTATTGTTGAATGTGAGATCTCCTGAGCTGGTAACAGTGACATCTCCCGATTGACCTGCCTCACCAACATTCAAGGACACTTCTTTAAAGGTGGGGTTTTTAGATGTGTCTTGTCCTGTGGGAAGTTTCACTGTCAACTGCCCACTGGTCACAATCTTGATATCGGTGAGCGATAAATCCCCAAAACCTCCTATTGCAACATCCCCAGCTTTTGCGTTTGCCGAAGAAGAGAGGGTTAATATCTCTAGATTGCTCACATTGTTTCTAGCTTCTAGAGTAACCTTGCCACCATCTCCTGCGGTTCCTCGATCAGAGACAGAAAAGGAGTTAAGGACTGGTGAACCCTCTCCTAAAATATTCCCCTCTCTAGCACTGAGAGAAATTGCTCCCCCTGTCCCACTATCGCCAGATTCTGAGTACGAGTAGGAGTTCACATTGCCTATATCAATGTTGCCGTTATTAGTGGAGATATCTACAGCTCCCCCTGTTCCACTATCGCCAGATTCTGAGTACGAGTACGAGTTCATACTGCCTATAGAAATGTTGCCGTTGGTAGTGAAGATATCAATGGCTCCCCCAGCTACACTATCATTGCCCGTTGCACGGGAGGAGAAGGAGTAGAGAGATCCTGTGGTGATATTTCCATTAGCCTCTAGAGAGATCGTCCCCCCACCTTTATCCCCACCGTTGAGAGACGATGTATAGATGTCGTTACCGTTAGTGTTGATATTTCCATTAGCCTTTAGAGAGATCGCCCCCCCATCTCCGCCTAAAGAGAAGGCGTCTAGCTGCCTTGTGGAGATATTTCCACCAGCAGTTAGAGAGATCGCTCCTCCATTTCCCCCACTCCAGTTGTTGGAGGCAAGATCAATAGAAAGATAGTTAGAAGGGGAATATAGCTTTTGTGTGGAGATATTGCCACCAGCAATTAGAGTAATTCCCCCTCCATTTCCTTCCCCAGAGGTGCTGGAGTAGAGAGACGCTGTGGCGATGTTTCCACGAGCATCAATTGTTATAGAACCACCATTCTCCCCCGAACTAAACCCACCCCTGAAAACATTAATGTCGCCAACTGTAATATTGCCTGCTGCCAATGCGGGATTAGGTTGATACTGGTTGGTTAAAAAAACTGTTCCTCCATTTCCATTATCATTAATAACATTGCCTGTAATTTTGATATCCGCACTTGTCCCCGTTCCATCAATATCTGGAGGATTGTTAGTATTAACATTATCAGGATTTCCAGGAATACCAGACACAGTAGTTCCCGCGCGAATATCCAACGTCGGTTCCTTCTTACTATTAATTTCCACCGTTGTTCCATCGGAGAGAGTAACTGTTTCCTGAATTCCATTAGTAGCGTCCGCGTCTGTAATCTTCACATTACCTACAATCGTGACGCTGCCACCCGCGAAAATATGTAATGAACCTCCTTGAAAAATGGTACACCCACTGATACAAGAAGGCAAATTATCTGGCTGCTTAATCCAAAAACTGCCACCACTCCAGTAATGAGCGTTGCCTCTGACAGTACCCGTTGCCAACAGCGTTAAATCTCTGCCCGCTCGAAGCTCACCCGACAAATTGAGGTCACGTCCAGCCAAAGTGAGGTCTTGCCCTGCTTCTAAATTCCCCCCTTCTATATTCCTACGCGCATTAATTGTGATAGAACCACCATCCTCTCCAGAACTACTCGTATCAATGGTGCTAACTTTAATATTTCCACCTGTCAACGCATAATTAGGCTGATACTGATTGGTTAAAAATACCGTTCCTCCATTATTAGTAACATTGCCTCCAATCGTGATATCCGCGCTTGTCCCAGTTCCGTTAATACCTGGAGGATTATTAACGTTAACATTGTCAGGATTTCCAGGAGTACCAAACGCAGTTGTTCCCGCCCGAATATCCAGCGTTGGTTTCGTCTTACCATCAATTTCTACTACTGTTGTCCCATCAGAGAGAGTAACTGTCTCTACAATTCCATTCTCAGCGTCCGCACCTGTAATCCTGATATTACCTTCAACCGTGACGCTACCACCCGCGAAAATATGTAAGGAAGCCACTGTATAACTCTCAAAACTGACATCCCCACTCGCCCGAATCACCGGATCATTAGGGCTTGAAAAACTCCCCAGACTACTATCCAACTGCTCAATCCGAAAACTCCCCCCACTCCAATAATGAGCATCACCACCTACAGGATTAGCGGAACGCAGCACCATATCCCCACCAGAAAACAAGCCACTATCGGGATGATTCAAGGCAAAAATATCAACCGCCTGGTTCCCCTGCACTACCAATTCATCACCCGCCTCAGCAATGAACGGATTACTCACACTATCTCGAATCTCTACCGTATCCGTTGCCAACAGGGTTAAATCCCTCCCCGCTTCTAGCTGACCTGACAACCTGAGACGATTCCCGACTAACGTAAGATCTTGCCCTACCCCTAAATTCCCCTGATTAACAATCTCGGCTTGAGGCTGACTCGCCCCATACTGCAACCCCGGAGTAACATTAATCGTCAACAACGGCGGCGCTTCTGGATTCGTCGCACTAAAACTACTCCCATCCGAGAAATTAAACCCATTTCCCGTAGAAGCCACAAACGAACCCGCCACATCCAGCCGCGCATTCGGTCCAAACACAATCCCATTGGGATTCACTAAAAATAAATTCGCATTTCCCAATACCCCCAAAGTCCCCAAAATATTCGAGCCATTCCCCCCCGTCACCCGACTCAGGATATTCTCAATCCCCCCAGGATTGCCAAAATAAACCTGTTGTCCGTCTAATACATTAAACTCACTAAAGCTGTGGAACAAATTGACCCCTCGCGCTGCTCCACCCTCAATCCGATCAATCTCTACACCTTCGATAAAGCGAGACCCTTCACTCCCCAAGGTAGCATCCGGGATAATCTGAGCCGACACTGGGTTCAATAAGATATAAACACCCAGTTTAACCACTAACCCACTCACCAGACAAAACCGCATACTCATCGTAGTTAAACTCATCAGAGCCATAAATAAATTGATTGATTCATTAGTAGCCGTATGTAGCGATAGAACTGGAGAATGAAGCAATTGAGGCATTTCTGCTTCAACCCAATATGGCACTCCTGATAAGCCTGAACTTGTCTACGTTAACGCCGTGAATGTCTCTAAACCATCAGACTATAAACATCTAATAGCGATCTATGCACCCGTTGTTCTTAATTGTTCCTTCTCGCTGTCCCCAAGCAGCTAACTTGGGTTTGAAGTTTTCCTCGCTTTCAACTTATTATAATCATCCTTTTCCAGATATAGGGATATTCCCGATTTCCATGGGTAGAGACGCGCCATGGCGCGTCTCTACATCAATGATCTGTCTAACCGCCAAGGCGGTTGCTATACCCTGGCACCATGACGCCGTAACCGGGAACCATACTGGGGCGCAAGCCTTGCATACTGGGGCGCACGTCGGTCATTGGTGTCAACTTAAGCGGAAAAACCCAAGCAATACCTTGACTCTACCCCTCCC
Organism: Coleofasciculus sp. G1-WW12-02; assembly: GCF_040219735.1. NCBI lineage: Bacteria > Bacillati > Cyanobacteriota > Cyanophyceae > Coleofasciculales > Coleofasciculaceae > Coleofasciculus > Coleofasciculus sp. G1-WW12-02. The sequence continues at coordinate 10,529 of NZ_JAVJRX010000171.1, forward strand.
TAACCCTCCCCTTATCAAGGGGAGGGTTAGGGAGGAAACATTTCCCCCCCTACCCCCCTCGTTCCCCCCTACGAGGAGGGGGGAGGACAGAGGATGCTTCGCTTTTTTTGCACGGGGGATTAAGGGGGGTTAAGATTAAAACGACGAGATTCAAAGTCTTATAGGGAAAGCTTTTCACCTTAAGTTGACGTTGACACGGATGCACGTCGGTGCGCTCCTACGGTGATCACTGTTCATTGATCTAATATCTCCAGTACCGCCTTGGGTGATAACTTATCTTTAAACCAAATAATTTGGGCAGGCACACGTTCCAGCTTAACCCCAGCTTTATCCAAGTTGAGTCGCTCAGAAATTGCCAAAATCAAATTATCACAAGCCGCACGCCGGACTTGAGAAAATTTCTTTTGCAGGTAGTCGGGACGCCAAAACCCAACAATTTCTAACAACATATCTCGCCCGTCGGGATGCACCAGGCGAAAATCAGGAATCATCACACTCCCAGGAATCGGAATCAGATCCACTTCTCGCTCCAGTATCCACTCCGTTTTCAGCGAGTCCCAACGGTTGGCAAAGGATGCCTCAATCATACTGTCGTAAGGCTTGCCGGGGGGATAATGGGTGACCAAACCACACTTATCGTTGAGACTGAACCGCCCCGTTTTCCGAGTTCCGGTGTAGGGATCACGCATTTGTAACGTGGCTTTGAGACTCCAACGAGTAACATGAAGCAGGGCAGGAATTAGTTTAGCGATCGCAAGTCCATACCGGGTACTGGCTTTAAATAAACTGGCAGGTCCGTCAATGGTAATGGTAAACCCGTGATCCGCATCGCCTTCGATATAAGTCATTAAGCCAAATAACTTTAAGTAACGAAACAGTAATTTATACTCTCCTGGTACATTACGATGAGCATTGAGAATCATCTCAGAGGCTTTGTAGAAAATACCTTGAACTTGAGATAAGTTGTAACGGTGCAGCAGGGCTTCCGGAGCTGGATCATCAAACTGGGTGAGAATCCGATTTTCTGGCAAATCCGCATAAAGCCCCGTCCGAATTTGCGAAGGTAGCACTTCTTGATGTAATTCTTGAGTAAGCCTACTACTCAGGGTTTCTAGGGTAGCTTCCGTCGCGGCGCGACAGGGGAGGGATTGGGCAGATAGGGTAAAAACTCGTTGTCGCAGTTCTTTCGGTTCAAGGGGGCTAACGATTTCAAAGGTGCTGAAGTTATTTTTTAGCAGATGCGCCAGTCCCCGTTTGAGGCGATAATCAGGACTATCCCCTTCTAATTCAGAAAGCTGGCGATCCAGTTCACCTTGGGTATGACCAACCGCCTCCTGAAAACAGGTGATTAAAGCCGTGGCAATATCACAGGTTCCTTTGTTAATCGGCAACCGCTTGGGAATGATCTCTTCCCCATTTTGTCGATAAATTAGCAGTGGTGTGGGTAACATGAACTATTTTGTCTTAGTCATTGGTCATTAGTCATTAGTCATTGGTCATTAGTCATTAGTAACCACTTAACTATCCGTTACACAATTTCAAGATTAAACTATGGGTACAACATTATCGATGAGGCAGAAACCTGCCCATACTATCTACAGAGTGCTAGAGTGCAGACCTGATAGCTATAGAGATTGGTTAAATCAAGGACATGGATTACGAGATGAGGGGCGCTATGAAGATGCCCTGACCAGCTATAATCGGGCTTTGGACTACAAGCCCCATGATTTTTGGGCGCTGTACTGGCGAGCCGATGTTTTAGATGCGTTGGGATACTACTCGCAAGCGTTAAGTAGTTATGACCAAGCTTTAGCCCAAAAACCCACCGATTACTGGAGTTGGTGTCAACGCGCCCAGGTATTGCGGGAGTTACAACGCTACGAAGACGCGATCGCAAGTTATGATCAAGCCCTGGATACTCGACCAGATGACTATTGGGCTTGGTACAATCGGGGACGGGTCGCCCTAGAAGATTTAGATTGGTATAAGGAAGCGATTACCTCCTTTGAGGAAGCCCTGAAGATTCGACCGACAGATTACTGGAGTTGGTATCGCTTAGGTGACGCCCTGCGACATTTGGCACGCTATGGAGAGGCAATTGCCAGTTACGAAAAAGCCTTAGAAACCCAACCCGATGATTATTGGGCGTGGTATCGACGGGGAGATTCCCTGCGACGTTGGGGACGCCCAGAAGAGGCCCTGGCTAGCTATGATCAGGCGTTGGAGATCAAACCCACTGACCCCTGGAGTTGGTATCAGCGAGGTGAACTGCTGCGGAAACTGGGTCGATATACTGAAGCCGTGGCGAGTTATGACCAAGTATTAGCCTCTGATCCAGAGGACGAATACGCCTGGTACAACCAAGCCTGTTGCTATGCCGTACTGGGAAATCCGGAGGGTGCGATCGCGAGTTTACAAGCAGCGATTCGCCTTAACCCCAGTGAATACCTTACCTTAGCCAAAACTGACTCAGATTTTGATAATCTACGGAGAAATGAGTCCTTTGAAGCTTTGCTCAGGGGTACAGGAACAGATAAGGGATGAAAGCGTTTTTAAGGGCAGTAGGGGCGGGTTTCACTATTCTGGTTTTTTTCCCGCCCTGATGTGACTCGCGCCCGCCCCTACCGAAGTTTTCAGGTTTGAGAGAGATAAAGAATTAGGCTCTCATTTTTCTGTCCTCGGATGAAGGATAAGGAATAGGTATGAAAGGTGAAAGTCAATTCATGAGTCAACCTTGAGACTTTTCTATTCTGGGCAAGAAAGACTTCCCAAGCCAATTTTTTATGATAGTCTAGTGTAGTCTAGTCCTTCTATGTGCCCAGCGATCTCTCACGCTTGGGTTTCCTCAACTCTGGAAGGCTATGCATCTCTACATACTTCCCCTATAGGGGCGGGTTTAGTACAGTTATCGGTTTTTTCCAAAACGTTATCGGTAAAACCCGCCCCTACAGACCTAACTGGAAATGTAGAGACGTAGCATGCTACGTCTCTACACGATGGATAATGGGTTTGCTTCAATTGACACCAAGGACTGTTATGCACCCTTACCCGTTCAAGTTCTTGTCCACAACAACCCTAAAGTAAAGGTTGTTGCGGCAAAAACTGGGAACAGTTACTCAAAAACAGGTGCAGCTTCCTTCACTTCACGCGGCGCATTGGGAAACTTCTTGAAGTTTTCGACAAATCGTTTCGCCAAGTCCTTCGCTTGTTTCTCGTAGGCTTGGGGATCACTCCAGGTATTTTGCGGATCGAGAATGCTGCTGTCAACCCCAGGAACTGTTTTTGGCACTAAGATTTTAAAGATGGGATGGTGATAGAATTTCACCTGTTCCAACTCCCCACTTAACGCTGCAGCAACCATGGCGCGACTGTCTTGAATCCGGATGCGTGTGCCAACTCCATAAGGTCCACCCGTCCATCCTGTATTAACTAAATAGACATTGGCATCGTATTTGACAAGTCGCTCAAATAACATCTCTCCGTAAAGTGTTGGCGACAGGGGAAGGAATGGTTGACCGAAACAAGCAGAAAATGTGGCTTGGGGTTCAGTAATTCCCCGTTCTGTACCCGCTAGTTTGCTGGTGTAACCTGACATGAAGTGGAAAATTGCCTGATTGTTGGTCAGCTTAGCAATGGGTGGTAATACCCCAAAGGCATCTGCGGTGAGGAAAATGACAGTTCGAGGATGACCACCAATACCCGGAATTACACAATTGGGAATATAATCGACCGGATAAGCGACTCGTGTATTTTCAGTGAGGCGACCGTCATCATAATTAGGAATACGGCTTTCTGGGTCAAGAATCACATTTTCCATTATTGACCCAAAGCGAATAGCTGACCAAATCTGAGGTTCATTCGTCCGCGACAGCCGAATAGTTTTCGCGTAACAGCCTCCTTCAAAGTTGAAAATACCCCGTTCTGACCATCCATGTTCGTCATCCCCAATTAGATGCCGTGTGGGATCTGCCGATAAGGTTGTTTTCCCCGTACCAGAAAGTCCAAAGAATAACGCGGTGTTCCCTTTTTTGTCCATATTTGCGGAACAATGCATGGGCAGAACATCGCGCTTAGTCATCAGATAATTCATGAATGAGAATGCCGATTTTTTGATTTCACCGGCATAGCGCGATCCGCCAATTAAAACCAGCCGTTTGGCAAAGCTGACGACAATAAAGGCTTCACTATGGATACCATTAATCTCTGGGTCTCCCTGTAAACCCGGAATTGCAATGATGGTTAATTCGGGTTTATGGGTGCTAAGTTCCTCTGGAGTGGGGCGGAGGAACATTTGATGAGCAAACAAATTTTGCGAGGCGAGTTCGTTAATAACTCGTACACCCAGGCGGTATTGCGGATCAACACCGACATATCCATCAAAGATAAACAGATCTCTGCCTTGCAAATAAGCCAACATCTGTTTATAGAGTAAGTCAAATTTTTCCTGTGAGATGGGAACGTTGACTTTATTCCAGTTCACTTCCTCATGCAGCCCCGGCTCATCAACGATGAATTTATCCGCCGGAGAACGTCCGGTGTATTTGCCTGTTTCTACACAAAGAGCGCCATTGGCAGCAAGAACGCCTTCATGCCGTTTTAGGGCTTCTTCGATAAGCTGGGGAACCGGGAGATTGTGATACAGATGACCAAGGTTCCTTAATCCCAGAGATTCTAGTCCATAACTCTCATCATTCATTTGAGTCTTGACTTGGGACAAGGTTTGATAGACGTGATTCAAAGTTTTCAGTTCAGATTCCAATTCGTAAGTATTTTCGTTCATATCAGCACCTTCTACACTCTACAAGGGTGAACTTGCGTTTGCCATAAGAAATATTTCCTAGGTTTATTTGTATCAGAAAAATCGTACTGTATTTTACGAATTCACAATTATTTAAATTAGTTAATATTTTTTTTTGACTTTTTGTAACTAAAAATAAGTATCATTATTCTTGTTGCTTAAACCATAGATTTTGTCAAGTTTAAACAGTGCAAATATCAACGTTTAATGACAATTCAGCTTGGCTAATTCTCGGTAATATATTATGCTTACAAAAAGTATAATACGTAATGGTCGGAACAGAGCCATGTTCCTCGGTTTATCATGGCTAGTTAATTTAGCTCTTCCGTATTTAGAGTAATCACCTATCGTATTATAGAGTAAAAATCCTAGAAAATGGTAACAAAAACTACAAAAAAAGAGCCATTCAAGACTTAAGTTTTATCTAATTTGGTAATATAGCAGTAGACACATCGATTAGGACAAGCGAACTGTTGTTCCAGAGGTTCCGCCGGAGGAGTCTCTACCATAAGATGTGTCCTAACCGCTATGGCGGTTGCTATACAGCAGATTTGGTGGTTGATGAGGTACAGCCTCAAGCAAGATACCTGACAACTCCTACGAAGTCGGGGATCTGTCTGTGTACCTCACTTACTACCAAAAGCGCTGTAAGACCTTCACTTTTAGGGGATGAATTACCAGAAAATATGGATGTATCTATGCATAAATGATGACTGTTTTGGCAGACACTAAATGATAGAGGTTCCCACGGAACGTCTATATTTCTTACGTCATAAGCGATGGTGCAGGCTCCCTCGTGATTTATCCGAGGGATGAAACCGAGCAAGTCGTAAAGACAGCGGGATTTATCCCGCAATAACATTCTTAAGTGATATAATATAACCCTAAACAAGGAGGTAATATTATTGTACGGTTGTCAACAAGTATTATTAGATCCAAATAAAGAGCTAGCCGCAGTTCTAGAGTTTATTTGCGCTGAAGCGAATAACCTAATGAACTGCGGCATCTATTATGCTCGTCAAATCTGGTTTAAGCGTCGGCGAATTATCGGTAAATATGACTTAGAAAAGGAGTACAAAAACAACAAGCACTTCCAAGCCCTCTATTCTCAAGCGGCTCAACAAGCGCTAAGAACAGTTAGCGAATCCTTTAAGTCCTTCGATGGTTTAATAAAGGCGTTTAGAAAAGGAAA
>NZ_JAVJRX010000172.1:0-11737 GCF_040219735.1 Coleofasciculus sp. G1-WW12-02
AAACTGCCGCCGGATATATCCTTAACGCCGATGGGAACGGGGCAGCAAACATTTTAAGGAAAGTAGAGACACAGCTAAGATTAAACTTAGCCAAGGTCTGTAGGGCGTCATTGACTGCGCCATCTAGATTATTTATCTGGAACTCTAAAAAGACACTCGCGTGACGGTGTTTTAACCCGTCCCGAAGTATCCTTTTAGAATCCTCGGTCATTTATGCCGAGGAGAGGTCAACAGACACCTCCACCTGACTTTTCAGGGGAAGTCTTGAAACTGAGTTGCTAGGGGAGATAGGAGAGATGAGGTAAGATAAAAATTCAATTAGCTGAATCCTCTGCTAAAAATGACTAACCCTGCTCCTCCCTCATTGCTGTCGCTCACAGTTGCCCCAGCGCAGGTGTTGCGCGGTGTCCCGGCATTGGCACAATCTGGAGAGGCGATCGCGTCTTTGGGTCATCGTCCCCTGATTGTCGGTGGGAATCATACCTTGGCGACGTTATCACCACAGCTAGAACCCATCTTGAAACAGCCGCCGTTAAACTGTGCTACGGCATCCTATAGTCCGGATTGCAGTGAAGTCTCCCTCGCATCCCTGCAAGAAGCAGTTACCCGCCATCAAGCGGACTTAATTATCGGTGTGGGTGGCGGCAAAGCCTTGGACACGGCTAAACTCTTAGCCCATCAGTGCCAACTTCCAGTTGTCACTATTCCCACCTCTGCCGCCACCTGTGCCGCTTGGACGGCGCTTTCCAATATTTACTCGAACGAGGGAGCTTTCCTGTACGATGTGAGTCTGAATCGCTGCCCAGATTTGCTCATCCTGGATTATAGCTTGATTGAAACAGCCCCCCAACGTACCTTAGTGGCAGGAATTGGAGACGCCTTAGCGAAATGGTATGAGGCATCCGTGAGTAGTGCTCATTCGGATCAAACCTTAATTATTGCAGCGGTACAACAGGCGAGGGTGCTACGGGATATCCTATTTCAAAAGTCAGCAGACGCCCTAAAAACACCAGGGAGTGAGGTTTGGCGAGAGGTGGTTGATGCCACAGTCTTGCTAGCGGGTGTAATTGGTGGTTTAGGTGGGGCGCAGTGTCGTACTGTGGCGGCTCATGCTGTGCATAATGGTTTAACCCATCTTAGAGGCTCTCACAGTGCCTTACATGGGGAGAAAGTCGCCTATGGAATTTTGGTGCAATTGCGCTTAGAAGAAATGGTGCAAGGGAATCAACTCGCCGCCTCAGCAAGGCAACAGTTATTGAAGTTTTATCGCGAAATCGGTTTACCCCAAACCCTGGATGATCTAGGTTTAGGGAATATCACTTTGGCACAGTTACGCCAGGGGGCGGATATTGCTTGCCAGCCTAATTCTGATATCCACAGATTACCCTTTGATGTGACACCCGAACAGCTTATGGCAGCGATGGTATCTACAACTACGCCTGTAGATAAAAATTGCAGTCCAGTTTTATCAGCAGGGATGAATGATAAACAAGATTAATGAGGAATGGAGTGTGTCATCCAAAAACTTGCTCAATCTATAAGATGAGCCATGACATCATATAGCGTGATGCCTGTTCCTACCAGGGTGAGTCCACGTTCCGTGCGAATGATATTTGTCATTAGTCATTTGTCTTGTTTCTGGAATAAAACTCAAACTTTAATCCCTTACAATCCGGGAATCTCTGACAACTTACCCTCGACTTCTTCAACAGAAAACCCAGTCATTTCTTGCCATTCTTCCACAGTGAAATCATAACCCCGTTCTTTTGCCATTTGGATAAAGGCGTCTACGTTGGGGGCGGTTCTGAGTTCCTCTTTTAAAGAGGGGTTCGCTTGAGCATCTCGAAACAGCTTCGCCACTTGCTCCTTTGCCATTTCTGGTAACTCCTAATTTGACTAAATAATGCTACACTAGCAGACTTCGGATTATAGTAAAAGCAAATTTTGATGAACTAACCCCAATTGGGCAAAGATGGGTATGTCCAACCGGAGTATTTGCGTATAGTCAAGCAACATTTTTTAATTACTCGCTATCCATCCCCACCCTCTTAGAGGGTGGGAAATTCCGCGAGATTTGTTAAATTTCTCAACGCTTTGGGAAACGACTGATTATATTAACACCGTGGCTATGGCAGGATAGCAGTACACCGCCTAACAAGGCTTGGCAGGAGCAGCAGTTATGGTTAAGGGTAACCCAAAAGGGTTTGTGGGACGCTTATTTCAACAATTTCGCAGCGTTGAAGGAAGTCGGATTTTCCATCGCTTCAAGACGATCCCAGGTCGCTTTCGAGCAATCCTGATCAGGTTCGTCCCAGCGCGTTTACTCTGGTTAGTGCCGTTTCTGCAAGATGAACTGAAGCAGCGTGCGCCGAGTCTAGATGAACTCAAAGATCGCATGGCGGGTAAAACGAAACCGGGTGAAGGATTAGAAGCCGAAGCAGAAGGCGGCGTGGTTACAGAAGTCGTCGTTCCGCCCGGAGTGAAGTCCCTCTATCCGGAGTATCGCTGTGTGCGAGGAAATCCATTCTACTGTGAATGGGTGCAACAAACCCTGCTCGAACAACCCGGTGCCAACTATTGTCGCCAATGTGGATTTCTTACCCTGTTACCGCCAGAAACGAAAATTCGGGGAATTCGGGGAACCTATCAAATTGAACGCTTCCTCAAAAATCGGGGTCGAGGTCGTCTTTATCAAGCCTTGCAACTCCCCACTCGCCAACCTGTGGTGATCAAGGAATACGTTTTACCCGATCGCTATTTTAATCTCCAAGAAAGCCAGTTACGCAAAGAAGCCTTTGTCAATCTCGCTGGCGTCACTTTAGCTGATGGGCGGGTGCAAGACTTTCGCCTCGTCTCCCCTTGGGACGCGATCGCAGATCCACGTTTTGAACGCTGCTATTTAGTCAGCCAAGGGGTTTTAGATACCTATCCTACCCTAGCCAGTTACTTGGCGCAAACTGGGGCAATGACCAGTTATCAGGTGCGACAGATCCTGGAACAAGTTCTGCAAAGTTTGGAATTTCTACATGGACAAAAATTTCGTCTCCCTTCGGGTTTAGTTCAGCAAGGACTCACGGATGGCAATATTAGTTTAGATAGCTTGCTAATTGTTCCCAGTTTCCAAGGCTTTTTTATCTATTTGTGTGACCTACTCTTGTGGGAAGGACGATTTGATCCGCCATTACTTGAACGTCCTTTGTTATTCCCCAAAAAGGATTTACAAGACTTGGGGTATGTAGCATTTTACCTTTTAAACGGTGGCACCCATGATCCGGTGACGCTGCAACCCTTCAATCCCCGGATTACAAAGCATTGGCCCCTCATTCAACCCGCCTTCAAAGACTATATTTTATCCCTAATTGGCATTGGCACCTCATCCTTTGAAACCGCAGAAATTGCTCGCCGCGCTTTATTACACTTGCCCCCCGAACCGCAAATTATCCCCCCTTTTTCCCAACCGGAAGTAGAAGCCGGGTTCAAGAAAAAGAAATGGCGGTTTTGGCGTCCTCGGTTATTCTGGCTCCTTTTGGCGCTGCTGTTGTTGGGACTGTTGATCTGGTGGCTATTGGGGAGAAATCAACCCCAAACCACGATGGAAACTGAACCATTTCCCTGCTGTATTGAACAGGTGTCAGGGATTCCGACGGGAACATTTACCTATACGGCGGAAGAAGACGGGGCGTGGGATTATATTCTGGAGCAACCCAATTTAATTGCCAAGGATACCACCTTGGCGAGTGAATTGTATCAGCGTCAACCAAAATTAGAATTAAACTATCAATCCGTCCCCACTTGGACAGACGCGATCGCACAGGTTCAATCCGAAGAAGCGGAGTTTGCGATCGCGACTCCCCTGAATCGGTTAGGATTTGCCTTAGACGCAGAAGAAGTGGCTCATGATGGCTTAGTTGTCTTTGTCGCCTTCAGTTATGCTCAACGGGAAAACAGTTTACCCGCCGCCTTAAATGGGCAAATTAGCTTTGAGCAATTACGCCAACTCTACACAAGAGAGATTACCAATTGGCAAGAATTAGGTGGACCGGATCTCCCTGTTCAACTTTATGTTCCCCTCAGTGATCAGGCAATTCAACTGTTTAAGCAGCGTGTTTTACAAGAGAATACCAATACTGATAATATTGCCGAATTTGAAGCCCTCCTGCAACAAAGTAACCAACCGAGTCGCTCATTTGCCAACTTAGGTCGTCCCCCGATTATCCGCACCCAAACCTTTGAGACATTGCGACAAGTAATTGGAGATTTTGAACAGAGAAATATTGGCGCGATCGGATTTGATTCCCTGAGTAAAGTGTTAGGACAATGTTCGGTTTATCCCTTAGCTATCGTTGACGGGGAAAAGCCGGGGATTTCACCCTTGGTACAAGATAACCAGCAACCAATTACGCCAAACACTGACTTATGTAATTCTAAAGGCAGTTATGGAGCTAATGTTGAGGCATTGATTAGTCAAACCTATCCCTTAGCTTATCCCTTAGCCGTTATTTATCCCAGAGATAATAGTCGTCCCCCCATTGGGAGAAAGTTTGCTGAAATTCTCAGAACTGAACAGGCGCAATGTTTATTGTCTAAAACCGGATTAGTCCCACTGCGACCCTATCTGGATTCTACCTACTGTACCCAGGAATTAGAACGCGCTGAACCTGATAACGGATGAATAAGTGGGGCAAAATTAACCTTATCAAACAGAGATTTTTGAAGCAAATCCTTCCAGGGTTGCCCATTCATTATCTATCTCGCTAGAGGATGTTAAGGAAATGAAGAACCCTTCTATCTCCTTCCAGTCCGACTCCTGGAATTGAAGAGAATTATCGAATATGTTGATAGTCTCTTGATCCTCATAAAACGGGAATTGGCTGAAGTGAGTGCTATCGTATAACCGATACTCTAGGTTATTTTCCGCAGCCTGTTTTTTCTCTAAGGTTACTAGACTGGGGTTGATCATCTCCACTGTTTCTTGCTGTTCATCACGTTGGGTTCTAGCTATTTCGGCAATTGTTTGGTAATCTTTTAAGCACTCACGAGAATAAAATGTCAACCCTACAGTTTCGGAATTTTGCTCCTGTTGAATCATCTCGTTAAAATTGGCTCGAACGACCTGGCGAATTTTGAAGAATTCCATTTCTCAACTCCCTTGCTATGACTGGCACTACTTTTAGGTGCTAGTTGTTTACATTTCTTTACTCATTATGCTAAATCTACCTAGAAATAATTTTTTGCTCACAAACTCTTCACAAAAGAGACGTTCCGCCGGAACGTCTCTACAATGTCCTAATCGATGTGTTTACTGCTATATTTAAACGTTAATGTCTACAGTGTACAGAATTTATGTCCAGGTACTTAGTGCGAACATCTTGCTCGCTACTCATACCCAATTTCAATCTAACTTTTCACGGGAAGTCTAGAAACCTGAGTAGGGGCGGGTTTAGTTACATCTGGGTGCAACCGAAAAGATAGTAGTGAAACCCGCCCCTACACGCATTGCGCCACATACCGTGAAAGTCAGAATTTCAATGCATGACAGCTTAGAACGCGACTTAGTATCAATCTGGCATATCCAATAATTCTGGCACGGTGACAAATTGATAACCGCGCTGTTTAAGTTTAGTAATCAACTTCGGTAAAGCTTCCACTGTTTTAGAGCGATCGCCACCGCCGTCGTGCAGTAAAATAATACCACCAGATTGAGCGTCTTGAATGGCGTTATCGATTAATTTTGGCACAGTAATCCGGCGACTTTGCCAATCTTTTGTATCCGCTGACCACATAATCACGGCATACTTTTTTTGCTGAGCATAGCTAACTAAGCCATTATCCAAAATGCCAGCCGGAGGTCGGAATAACGCCGTTTTGACGCCAGTGAGTTGATGAATTAAAGTGGCGGTAGTCTCCAGTTCACCCGCCGCCGCTGATGGACTGTACTGATGATATTGATGATTCCAAGTGTGGTTACCAATAGCGTGACCTTCAGCCACAATTTGTTTCATAAGCTGGGGATGATTCTTCACCGTCTTACCGACAACAAAAAAGGTGGCTTTGATATTTTCTCGTTTGAGAATGTCTAAAACTTGGGGAGTTGTCTGCGATGAAGGTCCATCATCAAACGTGAGGGCAATCACTTTAGCATTATTGAGGACACGAGAACGAATGGTTTTGCCTTGAAATTGTACTGGTACAGAAAAGGTTAAGCGTTTAGCTTCTTCCTCTGCCAAGTGAGCGAGCATTTTTTCATAGATTTCCTGTTCCTCTCCGATTAAGCCATTGATTTGTAAACTCTGGGAATTCGACCGTTCCTGTTGGTTCAAATTAGGACTAGGGATCGCTAGTTTCGGGTTAACTGAACGAACAACGGACATACTTAAACTTGCAATAAAACTAACCATGGCAGCTATTAAACTAATGGATAATTTATACTGCCAAACTAACTGACAAGGATTTGCCACCTTACGTCCCCTTCACTCCTCTGAATACACAGGCGGCACGTCATGGTTGTTTATTTTTAGATTATTCTTGTTGCAGAATAATCCAAGCGGCGGGTTAATCTATCGCCAGACATAAACGCCTAAGCACAGATCAACCCGCTTTATAAATTCTGATGCTAAACCCTGCGTCTCAATTGCTAAACGCCACCATTTCTAGAGATATTCAGTTCGCTGTGGTGCAACTGGATACCGAAATCCGCCTTCGTGCTAATGATTCTTTTGTTAGTTACGACGCAAATGACAGTATATCCGGGATTTTTTAAGTGCCGAGTTGCAGTCAAAGAAGTAATCTGTCATGGTTGGCGAAAGGCAGTAACTCAAAACCCGCCCAGTCTGAGTTTTGAGGGCGAGAATTCTTTAACCCATGAAATGTCAGGATGGGCAGGCTTTTATTCTTGAGGTAACGATAACGCTTTTTTATGGTATAAACTGATAATTCTAGCGGTGACTTCAGGAATTGTTAAACCATCCGTATTAATTTCGATCGCGTCGGCGGCTTGGCGCAGGGGGGCTAATGCACGAGTGCTGTCACGCTGGTCTCGTAGTTGAATGTCCTGTTCTAGTTGTTCTAAACTGACAGTGCCTTGGTCTTGGTCTTTGAGATCTTGCAAGCGTCGGCGTGCCCGTTCTTGAACCGAGGCGGTGAGAAAGATTTTCAGTTCAGCATCGGGGAAAACATGAGTCCCGATATCCCGCCCTTCGGCGACAACGCCACCCTTAGACGCCAAGCGCTGCTGCTGTTTGACTAATTCGTGACGCACAGCCGGTATCGCCGCGACAAAAGAGACATTGGCGGTAACTTCTAAGGAGCGAATGGCTTGGGTGACTTCTTTCCCATCAATCCACACTCTTAAGGTTTGCGGTTGTGAACCGCTACTGATTAAAGAAATTTGACATTGACTTACCAATTCCGCGATCGCAGGTTCATCTGTGAGATCAATTCCGGCTTGCAGCACCCGCCACGTCACCGCCCGATACATCGCTCCTGTATCCAGATACATTAAGCCTAATTGCTGCGCCACTAACCGAGTCACTGTGGATTTACCCGCTCCCGCAGGTCCATCAATAGCAATAATCGGTTGGCGATTTCGCAGCAGGATATTATCAATTAAACGAGTTGAACCCAGACGAGCCGCGATCGCGAGTAATCCTTCGTCTTCAACTTGCTCTAGGGGGGTCAAGGTAGTGGGATGAACCAATTCGATGTACTCGACTTGAATCTCCTTAACCGAGGTGAGTTCTGAGGTAACAGCAGCAATTAAGGACGTGCGATCGCGCTCCCCAGTCTTGAACACATTTTGGGCATTTTGTAAACCCTTATAGAGAATCGGAGCTTGTGCTTTTTGTTCGGGCGTCAAATACTGATTGCGAGAACTATAGGCAAGTCCTGACGACTCACGCGCGATCGGACAAGATACGATAGTGACAGGCAAATTTAGATCCGCGACCAAGCGGCGAATAATCGCCAATTGCTGAGCATCCTTTTGACCAAAATAAGCGCGATCGGGTTGAACTAGATTTAATAACTTAGTCACCACAGTCGCCACCCCCTGAAAGTGACCCGGACGGGAGTGACCACATAAGATAGAGTTCATGGCTTCTGGTGGCTGGACTTGAGTGAACTCAGTCGGGGGTTCTGAATCGGATGGATCATCGCCATACAACTCCACCACTGTTGGCGCAAAAATCACATCAACTCCCGCTTGTTTACAAAAGCGTTGATCTTGCTCCAACTGACGCGGGTACTGCTGCAAATCTTCCCCTAGTCCAAACTGGAGCGGATTGACAAAAATGCTGACGATGACAATAGCATTTTCGCGTCTCGCCCGCTCGATTAAGCTAAGGTGACCTGGGTGTAACGCCCCCATCGTCGGCACTAAACCGACGGTTTTTTGGGTTCGATGACGTTCTAAGTGGCAGCGCAATCCCGCGATTGTCGTAAACAGACGCATGAGAGTTTAGTGGTTGGATCTTAGATCGATGTTAGCAATTTGTCATTGGTCATTGGTCATTCGCCCTTTGCCCCAGAAAGCTGGCACTCGGTTGGGGCGGGCGCGAGTTACATCAGGGTGAGGTCAGAAACGATAATGGTAAAACCCGCCCCTACACACTCAACACTATTCCTTAGTAGTTATCTAAAACCTCAATCTGTACAGGCGCCACACCCGTGCGGAGCAAACCTAAAACTCTGGCGGCGGCGGCGGAAAGGTCAATGACTCGCCCTCTGGCATAAGGTCCTCGGTCATTAATCCGCACGATAACGGAGCGACCATTATTTAAATTGGTCACTCGCACGTTAGTGCCAAAGGGTAAGCTGCGATGAGCGGCGGTTAGCGCATTTTGATTAAATCGCTCACCACTAGCGCTGCGGTTTCCGTGAAAGCCAGGACCATACCAGGAAGCAATACCTTTAACCTGAAAGCGTACTGAACCGATCGCGACTTGGGCGATTGTCTGGGCGGTGGGTTTGCCCTCAATTTCGCGTATGGGGGGAGCATTACCCATTAAGCGTCGCAGTCGGTTCGTGGCTTGCAGGGCATCTTCGGCTAGGTTTTGGGTGGTATCGGGCAGGATGGTATTTTCGTTAACTTGCACCAACTCCTGGTCATTGACCTTGATGCTGTAGCAGTTACACCCCTCATTCCAACGGACTGCGATCGCGTCTGCATTAATATTATCCCGATGCAGTTGATTGAGTTGAGCCGCAACAGCCGTCGCCCGCCATACGGCATCATCCAGATTGGCATTACTGGTCGAGGTGACACTTGGCGAGGCGGTATTATCCAGTTGGTCTACCTCTAGGGATTGATAGTCAGACACCGTTTTGGATGAAGAATACCCGGGTTCAGAGTTATTTCCCAGAGCCACTTCTCCCACTTTACTGCCATTGTTGACAATTGCCTTTGAACCTAAGAACGTCAGGACAGGGATGTCGCGCACATAAAGAGTAGCCGCCTGACGCCCATCTAGTGAATAGCCATGAATTTTGGCAATGACTTCTTCTGCTTCCCCAACCTGAGATGCTGGGGACTGAAATTCTCCCACTTTTACCACCTCTGGCGGCTGAAGGGTTGGTTGAGAGGAGGTGGAGGGAATTGTTTCTGGAGATTGTAGCGCTTGAGCGGGAGTCAAGTTGCCCTCAGAACCTTGGTCAACTGCCTGAGCTTGGTTAGCCGGATTGGATATCACTGTGCTGAGGGCTGTGGTTAAGAACGTAACAGTGAGACCACTCAAAATTCGCTGATTCATAAGCCTATGATTAAAAGCCTCTGGAATTCTACGTTTAGGGTTATGGGTGGTGATGCAAGAGGATTAAGAAAAATCTGCTGCAACTCATACTCATTTCGATTTCGTCCTATTTTTGTGGAACTGACACAGACTAACACGAAGTTTTGGGTTTGGGGATCAGTGATTTTTGGGAATCAGCGATAAGATTTTCAAAAGTGCGATATCATATAATTTGCCCTAAAGCTTGATATGACAAGGATTTCCCGCTTTTACCCCTCTCAGGGAATTTACGAAATTCTTAACAAAACTTTACAATAGAGACAACAAACCTCGACCGTCGCGGCGAAGGTTTTCCATCAATGCTGTAGGGGCGGGTTTTACCGATAACGTTTTGGCAAAAACCGATAACTGTAATAAACCCGCCCTTCTAGTGCTGCTTTTACTCTAGGCTTTGCCGGGATCAACCTGTAAAATATCCGAGGGAGGAAAACAAAGGACACCCTCACAACTTTGGTTGGGGCGGGTTGAGTCACATCAAGGTGGCAAAAAAACGATAATAGTGAAACCCACCCCTACATTCCTCGGTGGGAACGGGTTGAGTCACATCGGGGCGGAAAAAAATGATAATAGTGAAACCCGCCCCTACAATCGGAAAAACTTTTTCATTCCTAGTGGTATTTCATGGATTATCGAGAAGCTGGTGTTGATATCGAAGCAGGTCGAGCTTTTGTGCAGCAGATTAGAGGGCTGGTACAAAGTACCCATCGACCGGAAGTCTTAGGGGGATTTGGTGGCTTCAATGGTTGTTTCCAGTTACCGATGGGATATCGTGAACCCGTTTTAGTATCGGGAACTGATGGAGTGGGGACGAAGCTGAAACTAGCTCATGACTTGAATCGTCACGACACCGTTGGAATTGATTTAGTTGCTATGTGTGTCAACGATGTCTTGACATCTGGCGCACAACCCCTATTTTTTTTGGACTATTTAGCCACAGGAAAGCTGAATCAAGAGCAACTCACTCAGGTGGTAGCGGGTATTGCTCAGGGATGTCGTCTCGCTGGCTGTGCGTTGTTGGGAGGAGAAACTGCAGAAATGCCCGGTTTTTATCAACCGGGAGAGTATGACATTGCTGGGTTTTGCGTGGGAATGGTGGAAAAAAGCGAAATTTTAGATGGTTCTCAGGTGCAATTGGAAGATGTGGCGATTGGTTTAGCCAGTCAGGGGGTTCACAGTAATGGGTTTAGTTTAGTCCGCAAAATTGTTAGCGATTCAATTAACCAGGAATCGCCTTTAAATTGGGATAGCTGTCCCGATTTACTAGGGGGTCAACGTTTAGGAGATGTGTTGCTGACGCCGACTCAAATTTACGTGAAACCGATTCTAGATGCGCTACAGGCTGGAATTAAAATTCATGGTATGGCTCACATTACAGGGGGCGGTTTACCGGAAAATTTACCTCGGTGTTTAGGTCAAGGTCAATCGGTGCAGATTGATCCCAATAGCTGGGAGATTTTACCTATTTTTCAGTGGTTAGCTGAGGCGGGTCAAGTGAGTCGGGAAGAGATGTTTAATACGTTCAATATGGGGATTGGGTTTGTGGTGTTGGTGTCATCTGTTCAAGCCGAAAAAACCTGTCGCTGGTTTGAATCTCAAGGTGTTACGGCTTATCGGATTGGGGAAGTAATTGAAGGTTCAGGGGAAGTGGTTGGTCTATCGGGTTAATTAGAATTTGCTGAATAATAACCCCATGACAGCCATGGCGATTGTTTTGCCATGGCGATTGAAATCGCTGCTAAACAAACAAAGTCCGCCTGCGCGGACTGGGTTATAAGGGGGGTAGTTAACCCGGATTTGGTATCATTCATCTTTAAATATGACTTAGAAAAGGAGTACAAAAACAACAAGCACTTCCAAGCCCTCTATTCTCAAGCGGCTCAACAAGCGCTAAGAACAGTTAGCGAATCCTTTAAGTCCTTCGATGGTTTAATAAAGGCGTTTAGAAAAGGAAA
>NZ_JAVJRX010000173.1:0-12035 GCF_040219735.1 Coleofasciculus sp. G1-WW12-02
AGATTCTCACGCGTTACTCACCCGTCCGCCACTCAACCCGAAGGTTGCGTTCGACTTGCATGTGTTAAGCAGACCGCCAGCGTTCATCCTGAGCCAGGATCAAACTCTCCATGTTAGAGGTTTTTTTCCAGGCTCCGAAACGCAAGCGCGTTTCGTTTCCAGTTATCCTTTAAGTTTGAGTTTGTCTCAGTTTCCTGATTAAACTCCATTTAGTTATTGACAAGGAGTTCTGTATACTTGGCTTTCAAACTATTGATTTTTCTAGGTTCGGTCGCTTGAGCCGTCGTTGCCTTCGTTTCAAGCGCATTTACCAATGTAGTGCCTATTTCAGAAGTTGTCAACCTTTTGAGAAAACTTTTTTTGAGAAAAGCTGAAACCCTTTACCAGAAGGGGATCTGAGCTATGCTTAAATTTAGAGCTAACCTGAGTAGCTTGAGAAAATTACCCCCGTTTGCCAAATGAGAGCTTTACCGCCATTGATCCTGCTAGATCCGATCCTCCAGAATTGGTTGTTAGAGGATATCGGTCGAGGCGATCGCACAACTCAGGGGTTATGGAATACCTCAGACAAAATGATCCAAGCCGAGTGGACGGCTAAACAAAGCGGAGTGATAGCCGGATTGCCGATCGCGAAACGGATCTTCCAACTTTTAAGCGATCAAACAAGTTTTGTGGCTGTTGTGGCTGAGGGGGAAGACTGTAATCCAGGACAGGTAGTTGCTCGTTTACAGGGGTCTATGGATACCCTATTGATGGGAGAACGAGTGGCTCTCAACCTAGCGATGCACTTAAGTGGGATTTCTACCCTCACCCGCAAGTATGTGGATCAACTCACCGATTTTCCCACTCAACTCGTCGATACCCGTAAAACCACTCCTGGGCTGAGACTGCTCGAAAAATATGCTACCCAAGTCGGCGGTGCGATCAATCACCGTTTTGGGTTAGATGACGCCGTGATGATCAAAGACAATCATATAGTAGCAGCAGGTAGCATCAAAGAAGCGATCGCTCATATCCGGACTCAAATGCCCTACCCCCTGAGGATTGAAGTCGAAACAGAAACTCTGGAGCAAGTGACAGAAGCGCTAGATCAGGGAGCTGACATCATCATGCTGGACAATATGCCATTGGAGAGGATGCAACAGGCTGTACAGATGATTCGCGCCAAAAATGACAGACTGAAAATAGAAGCCTCTGGGAATATCACCCTGGAAACCATTCGTGCTGTAGCCCAAACCGGTGTAGACTATATTTCCACGAGTGCCCCCATCACTCGCTCCACTTGGCTGGATTTAAGTATGAACTTACTGCACGAAAATCGGATTTAATCCCTAATTTTTTGAGCAAGCCATTTTTAGGATTTTTGGCAACGTCTTATCGTTTCAACACTTTACCTAGCGCATGACTTCAACCTTGGAACAACTAAAAGCCAAATTTGAGCAAGCATTGATTGCTGCTTTTGGTGAAACGATGGCAGGTACAGATCCCATGTTAGTTCCCGCCAGTAATCCCAAATTTGGTGATTATCAATCTAATGCAGCACTCTCTCTGGCAAAACCGCTAGGTCAACCCCCACGAGCGATCGCACAGACGATCATTAACCATCTCGATGTTGCGGATATCTGCCAATCCCCCACAGTAGCTGGACCCGGCTTTATTAATTTCACACTCAAACCAGCCTATTTAGAAGCCAAGCTGAATAGGATTCTCACGGCTCCTCGGTTAGGTGTAGAACCTGCTAAGCAGCCCCAGCAAGTTGTTGTGGACTTTTCCAGTCCAAACATTGCCAAAGAAATGCATGTCGGTCATCTGCGCTCCACGATTATTGGAGACTGCATTGCACGTATTTTAGAATTTCGAGATCATGATGTCTTGCGCCTCAATCATGTCGGAGATTGGGGGACTCAGTTTGGCATGTTAATTACCTATCTTCGGGAAGTTTGCCCAGAAGCCTTAACCACGGCTGAGGCTGTCGATATAGGAGATTTAGTCAGTTTTTATCGACAAGCTAAAAAACGGTTTGATACCGATGGAGCCTTCCAAGAATCTGCACGACAGGAAGTAGTAAAACTGCAAGCTGGAGCTGAAGATACCACAAGAGCTTGGCAATTGCTGTGTGAGCAATCCCGACGGGAATTCCAGGTCATTTATGACTTATTGGATGTTTATCTCACAGAACGGGGTGAATCATTTTATAACCCCTTACTTCCAGAAGTCGTCAAAGATTTAGAAACATCAGGCTTATTAGTGGAAAATCAAGGGGCTAAGTGTGTTTTCTTAGAAGGATTTACGAATAAACAAGGTGAACCTTTACCCTTGATTGTGCAAAAGTCGGATGGGGGTTATAACTATGCCACAACTGACTTAGCGGCACTACGCTACCGGATTCAGCAAGATGGGGCAAATCGGATTATTTATGTTACCGATGCTGGACAAGCGAATCATTTTGCCCAAGTATTTCAGGTCGCACAACGGGCAGGTTCGCTGCCAGAAAATGTTGAAATAGTGCATGTTCCCTTCGGCTTAGTGCTAGGAGAAGACGGGAAAAAGCTGAAAACTCGGTCGGGAGAGACAGTGCGATTGCGGGATTTATTAGATGAAGCGATCGTGCGATCGCGTGCTGATCTGGAAACTCGCATCCACGAGGAAGAGCGCCAAGAAACCGAGGAGTTCATTAATCAGGTGGCTCAAGTGGTTGGGATTGCGGCGGTAAAATATGCTGACCTCAGTCAAAATCGCACCAGCAATTATGTCTTTAGCTTCGATAAGATGCTATCGCTCAAAGGAAATACCGCACCATATCTGCTGTATGCTTATGCCCGGATTCAAAGTATTGGTCGCAAAGGTGGCGTTGATTTTGAGCAGTTAAGAACAAATTCTCAAGTCTCATTATCAAAAGATCAAGAAGTTGCACTGGCTAAGCATCTATTACAAGTCAGCGAGGTGATTAAAGAAGTTGAGAAAGAGTTGTTACCTAATCGTCTTTGTCAGTATCTATATGAATTGAGCGAGAAATTCAGTCAATTTTATGATCAATGTCCTGTGCTTAAAGCCGAGGAACCCGTGCGAACATCACGATTAATATTGTGTGACCTAACAGCTCGAACCTTAAAACTGGGATTATCATTACTTGGTATTGGGGTACTAGAACGGATGTAGAAATACCTCTTTTTTCTCACGGGCAATTCATCTCGCCGATGAATTGCCCTGTCTAGTTAAGCGCCGCTTCTCAATTTATCCAACACGCTGCGATCTTCCAACGTAGAGGTGTCTCCAGCCACATCTTGACCGGCGGCTAAATTCCGCAACAAACGCCGCATAATTTTACCCGATCGCGTCTTAGGCATTCCCTCAGTAAACCGAATCTCGCCGGGACGGGCAATTGCCCCAATCTCCTTAACTACATGCGCCTTGAGTTCATTTGCCAGTTCCTCTGTTGGACTATAGTTATCCTCCAACATGACAAAGGCAAAAACATCTTCCCCCCTTACCTCATCAGGTTTTCCGACCACAGCCGCTTCTGCTACCGCCGGATGGGAGACTAAAGCCGATTCAATTTCCATAGTCCCTAGGCGATGTCCAGAGGTATTAATCACATCATCTACGCGCCCCATCACCCAGAAATAGCCATCCTCATCCCGACGGGCACCATCCCCAGCAAAGTAGAAATACTGCCCTTCTTTCGGTGCAATATGTTCCCAATAAGTGCGGCGGAAGCGATCGGGATCACCATAAACCGTTCGCATCATTCCGGGCCAAGGGTGCTTAATCACCAGATATCCCCCCTGATTCGTCCCCACCGGATTGCCTTCTAAATCGACAATATCTGCCAGAATACCCGGAAACGGTAATGTAGCTGAACCCGGTTTGGTGGGAATCGCACCGGGTAGGGGTGTAATCATAAATCCCCCTGTCTCCGTTTGCCACCAGGTATCGACAATCGGACAGCGTTCTCCACCAATAATTCGGTGATACCACATCCAGGCTTCTGGGTTAATCGGTTCACCGACGGTTCCCAAAATCCGTAAAGAAGACAAGTCTCGTGCTTTGGGATGGTGTTCGCCCATTTTGATTAATGCGCGAATCGCCGTTGGTGCGGTATAGAAAATATTAACGCCGTATTTCTCCACCACATCCCATAAACAACCGGGATTCGAGGGACGGGGTGCGCCTTCATACATGAGTGTGGTAGCACCATTGGACAGAGGACTATAAACAATATAACTGTGACCCGTAATCCAACCCACGTCAGCGGTACACCAGTAGACATCGGTGTCTTTGAGATCAAATGTCCATTTCAGGGTGATATGGCTATAAAGGTTATAGCCGGCTGTGGTATGGACAACGCCTTTGGGTTTACCGGTTGTCCCAGAGGTGTAGAGAATGAACAGCATATCTTCACTATCCATCGGTTCGGCGGGACAGTCTCCCGATACCCCCGCTTGTAAATCATGCCACCAATGATCTCGCCCTGGTTCCATCTGGATTTTCTGCTGGGTGCGCTGAACCACGAGGACGTTTTCTACTGTAGGTGCGCCGTTATTGGCGAGGGCTTTATCGACTTCGGGTTTTAGGGGAACAATCTTATCTTTACGCCAACCGCCATCTGCGGTGACGACTAATTTCGCTTGGGCGTCTACTAATCGGTCTTTTAACGCTTCGGAACTAAACCCACCAAATACCACTGTATGCGGCGCACCAATCCTGGCACAAGCTAGCATCGCGATCGCGGCTTCTGGAATCATGGGCATATAAATCCCCACGCGATCGCCTTTTTTCACGCCTAATTGCTTAAGAACATTGGCAAACTGACAGACTTCCCGGTGCAGTTGAGCATAGGTTAGGGTGCGGGAGTCGCCTGGTTCCCCTTCCCAAATCAAAGCGGCTTTATTCCGTCGCCAGGTACTCAGGTGTCTGTCTAGACAGTTATAGGCAATATTCGTCTTTCCCCCGACAAACCATTTGGCAAAGGGAGGTTGCCAATCTAGCACTGTATCCCACTTACTGAACCAGTGCAACTCTTGTTCGGCTAACTCCGCCCAAAATTTCAACGGGTCAGCTTTTGCCTTGTCATAGAGGCGCTGATACTCCTCCAGACTCTTGATCTGGGCATTCTGGGAAAATTCAGCCGGGGGTGGGAATAGGCGTTTTTCTTGCAGAATCGATTCGATAGTGGATTCAGACATCGTTCACGGTTGTTATTTTCTACTGTACTCAAACCATTTTGAAGGCAGAGTTGCCTCAGTGAGCAATTTTGACGTTTTGTAAAGCTTACTTACCCCTCCATAGTGGCTGCATCTTTGCCTAAATCGGCTTCACCAATAGAAGTTTGTTTATCTGTGATTTTTTATACACAATTACTCTATTTTTCTAAAAAATCATTTAATTTAAAAAAGTAGCATGGCATGGCGTAAATAGAATACAGATCTTTTTCCTACTGTGTCTAGATCCAAACTTCTCTTTGTTTACCCCCGTGAGTTCTCCATCTCAAATGAAAACGCTATATGAAAGTCGTTCAACAAACGTTTACATTACTCACGCTCAAAGAACGTCCCATTGGGGTTTGGATATTGAGTAGTTTAACAGCAGCGATAGGATTTCTGATTTTTGTCTCCTCTAACTCATCGATTGATTGGTTCGGATTAGTTTGCATTGCCTTAGCCAACTTGATGATGTTCGTTAGTCCAGTGAAAACTTGCCAATTTGATAAACAGTGCCATTGGATAATGTTTAAGCAAAAAGGTTGGTTGGGAACTAAAGTTATCCACGTTCCAATTTACCAAGTTACTGACGTACAAGTCGAACCGATAAACCTATTCGGGCTTCAGTTGTATCGGCTCAGGCTGATTCTTTTATCGGGAGAGCCATTCTATTTGACGCCAATTCCTTCTACGGATTGTAAACTGCAACAAAAATTAGCCAGAACGATTGAAAATTTTATCAATCGCTAGGTCACGCCAACATTATAATTTAGATTATCCCTAACCTTTAGTCCGGAGTTCAAACTCCGGGCGGGTGTCTTCTAAATTATGAATCTGATTTCCCTGTTCTTGGAAAAATGGTCATTCAAGATGTACTTTTGTTACCACCGATCGCGTTGATTAATTTTTTAGCCGCAATTGCACCAATAGCAACACCGCCAACCATTTGCGCCACCTTGAAAGCCTGATCCAGATTATTATCAGGTAGATAGTGATGGAAAACTTCATCTTGTAGCCATTGTGCTGTAATCTTCAAATTGCGAGCTGGCGTAGGTAACAGTTCCAGATAAGTGCCTTGACGGATTAAATGACCGACTTCCCCCGTAACATTAAACTGTTCAAATAGGTTAGCCGCACTATTACTGATACCGAGTTTGAGCAATGTTCCCCGTATATTCACCTGAGCCGGTAGGAGTTGACGACCAAAAGCTAGGGCTGTTAAATTATGCGCGATCGCTATCCCTTGTTGATAGGCTACCTGTGCGGTTGGGGGTAAGGAATTGTCCTGAATCGCCGCACAATCGCCCCCGGCAAAAACCTCTGGGAAATCCAACAGTTGCAGAGTTGGTGTCACGTAGGGACGTCCGTGATCATCCCGCTTGTTTTTGGAAATGAGTAGGTCTTTAATTAAAGGATTGGTACTTGTTCCGGTTGTCCAGATAGCTGTTGATGTGGGTAAGGTACAAGTTTGGTTATCTTTCTTATACTCAACCGCATCGGGACGAATTGCTGTCGCTTGCGCCTCCATAATCAATTCTACGGGTACAGCGCGTTTTTGTAACTCCTGATAGGCGGGTTCCCGTAAGGGATCATTAATGTCACCTTTAAGGATTTGCGAACCATGATTAATCAAAACGATACGAATATCCTCCGGAGTACCCCCTAACGCCTGATACCAATGAGGGAGTAAATCCGCCAACATCGCCGCCATCTCCACCCCAGATGCTCCAGCACCAATGACGGCGACGGTTAGCAGTTGGCGTCGAAGGTGGGGATCGATGGTTTGCACCGCACGTTGCAGACAATCGCGCAGTTGCTGATCGATCGCGATCGCATTCTGTTGTGTTCGTAAGGGGAAAGCGTTTTCCTTGGCTCCTTCAACGCCAAAGTATCCAGTCACACTGCCTAACGCCAAGACTAAATTACTGTAATTATAGATTGTACCTGAGACTAATTTTACCTCCCGTTGCGGCAAGTCAATTTCTTTTACCGTATCTTGGACAAAAATCGCACCGCTATCCTGTAACAATTGATCAAAACGGGGTACAACTTGTTGAGCATCCATTTCACCACTGCAATATTCATAGAGCAACGGCTTAAAACAAAAGCGTTCATCTTGATCAATTAGGATGACACTGCGCGGATAATGTTGATGAGCTAAATGTAGGGCGGTAAACAGTCCTGTAAAGCCACCTCCAATAATTACTGTTTGATGAATTGGATAATTCATAATCCTACTCTTTGAATATCTACTGACTAATCAACCTTTTTGCCAAGGTTTTTAGTTAGATGAGTTGCCGTGCAAACCTTACATACAAAAGCGCCCCACTCTTGTTACCATCCCTTGAGATGACGTACTAGACCTGATTAACCGAAAATTGCGTTATCAATAAAAGAGTAGATACTATAACCTATTCTCATACGTCTTATCTTAGAACTGCTATGCCTCCTCGTTGGCCCCGCAAACCAGATCGTCGCGATGCAGCGTATCGACGCCTAGATGACCGAATGAACTTTGCTGTCCATGTCGCCGTGTTTGCGGCTTGTAATTCAGGTGTTTGGTTCGTCCGTACCATCCAGTATGCCAATTGGTCTTGGACGTACTGGGTAACGGGTATCTGGGGATTGCTCTTACTCGGACACGCCATTTATATCTTCGCGATCGCAGACTACACTCCCTCACCCAGTCAAGATAATTCGGCTAACTCTGCTCAAGGATAAACTAAGAATGTCAAGCTCACCCTATTGAATGGATTATGGCTAACCTAAATACCAGCGAAGCGATCGAAGCCTTGGCGGCTGAAATTGGTGATAATGTGTACATTGATGTTGCCAAATGGCATCTTTACTTACGGGATGCCCATTTACATACCTCTTTAGCTGAACGCCTCTATCCCCTGCTGACAGAGGACAGCCTTTCAGAAGACCAAGTGCTACAAATCTTGCAAAGTATACCCGTTGAACTGGGGAATGGTAGACGGGAAGTTTCCTTGGTGGATTTACTCCCAATGCAGTGTCAGGTTAATTTGCTGGATTTACTCGAAGAGTTTCAAAAGAAAATGTAATTCAGAAGACAATTGACCACTCAAGGCTAGGGATCATTAGTTCCGGGATGAGAACTAATGACCCTTTTTTTGCACAAAACAAGCGGGCTAAAAAAGATAGTCCCTGACTATTTGGTGTATCCTTTTAACCATTAGTGATCGCCTATCTCACTATCATACTCTGTCTTTTTCCCTATTAATGTGTTGACTCAGAACACCCCACCGTGACTGACTCAGCTAAGAGTTGCCACCGTTAACTATGGAGCAGCATTGGATCAAATTAAGTTATGAACGCAATACATATCTGATTGATCTCAATCGTATCAGTAGCTTTGTTTTTGCTAATAACGGTCGGTTGATATTTTGGTTACCGGATGGTAAGGTGCGGATGATTATCCATCCAAAAACTAATCCAGAGGCTTATCAACAAATTTTAGACTATGTGGAAAAGACCGCTGGGAAACTGATCAGTTCTACGGTGAAAGCTCAAACCAAAACTTAGTAAACTCACCGTTATAGGATGTTTTGACCCTCTGACATTGAAAAGCAACACCTCGATGAATTTTGCCGTATTACCGAAAGAACAAGGGAGCGATGTACTCCGTCAATACATTCGGAGTTTGTTTGTCTGCGGGGTATTGAACCCCATCGACAAACCCGCAATTGTTCCCGACGCTCACCTTCGGTAGAGCGCAGAGCTGCTTGCGGTTATAGCTCAAAAAAATCCAGAGGCTACAATTGCTAGCATGAATGATCCTAATGGGTGATTCCTCTATTACCTGCCATCCGCCTTCTTCAATCACGTAGCCTACGTTCTGGATTAATGAAGCCCTTACATTGCTCTCACAATCACGAAAATCCCCCAGGTAGTCGCTTTTGTCTCCACTGCGGTGAGAAACTGGATCAGGTAAACAATGGCAACATCGAGTCGGGGTTAACTTTGGCAGGACGTTATCGGATTGTACGAGAATTGGGACATGGGGGATTTGGACGCACCTATCTAGCTCAAGACTTGAATCGTTTCGGTGAAGCTTGTGTGCTAAAGGAATTCGCCCCCCAAGCTCAAGGGACTTTTGCCCTCCAGAAAGCCTCAGAACTGTTTGAGCGGGAAGCTGGGGTTCTCTATAAGCTGAAACATCCGCAAATTCCTGAGTTCCGAGAACTGCTGCGGGTGAAGCAGGAAGGAAAAGGACGCCTGTTTTTAGTCCAAGACTATATTCCTGGACACACCTGCCGCGCTATCTTAGAGGCACGCCGGAATCAGGGAATACGGTTTAACGAAACGGAAATCATCAAACTCTTGCGCCAACTTCTCCCTGTGTTGAACTACATCCACTCCCTAGGCGTGATTCATCGGGATATTTCCCCGGATAATATTATCATCCGTCAAGAGGATGGATTGCCAGTACTGATTGACTTTGGCGGTGTCAAGCAAGTCGCCGCCACAGTAGCCTCTCAAGTAATGGCATCATCCCCGGCTACAGCAACGCGCTTGGGTAAGGTGGGTTATGCTCCTCACGAACAAATGCAAGGGGGTATTATTTCTGCCAGTAGCGATTTATACGCATTAGGGGCAACGGTATTGGTATTACTCACCGGGAAAGAACCCTCTGAGCTAATAGATCCCCACACCTTAACCTGGACATGGCAGCGGGAAATTACCCTTAGCCCCACCCTCAACCGTATCCTGGAACAACTGCTGCAACCCCACCCCCAAAATCGCCCCCAAAGTGCGAATCAAGTCTTACAAGCCCTGACATCTCAATCCCCCTCGATTGCCTACTCCCCACCGCCACCGCCGTCACCGCCGACTCAAGCGACTGTCGCTGTCGCACCTAATCAGATTGCACCGACGCCACCATCCCCCCCAGCTCCTGTTGTCCCCAAACCGACGCCCACGGGTAACAATACCCCCGCCTTAGGCTGGGCAGGAAAATTTATCCTGGCATTGGTGTTTATTCTGGCAGCAGGTGGCTTTGGCTGGTGGGCGGGTAATCTGTGGATCGAAACGCAACTGCAATCCGAACAACGGAACGCTACGCCCATACAGGAGGACTTTGAGAACCCAGTGATTTCACCGGAGGAAGATGACGAACCCGAACCCTCCTCCGAGTTTTCCCAGGAAGAACAACAGCGCAAGCAAACCCTGCGGCGGCGACGGATGAATCTGGGTATCGATTATGACTTTTATGTCAGTTTAGTTGATGAAGCGTTTTGGAAGCAGTATCCTGCACAACAGGGATCTCAGTTAAGCACTGATCCAGAAGATGCTAGGCTTAGACAAGCCTGGGATGCGATCGCAGCAAATTTACTCACCCAGATCGAACAGCTTAATCTCACTCCTCAAGCCAAGCAAAAATTAGGCAGTTATGGCGCAGAAGATCGCGATCGCTGGAAAGCAAGAGTGAATCGCCTACGCCTGAGTAGTCGGGCGTTATACGATATCGCCGATGCTAAGTTTTTCCACGCCTTCCCCAAACAAAAAGGACAAGAAGGCACAGAATTTCTTGACCAACCCATGGGTCAAATCTGGCAAGCCACTGTTGCGGATACCGTCAAAGCCTTGCAATCCAGAGAGGCTTTAGAACGAATTGTGTTTGAACCGGGCGATAGTGGTAAAAAAGTAAGCGGAACACTTCAACCTGGAGAAGGCAAAGCCTTTACCGCCCAACTATCGGCAGATCAGGTTATGGAGGTGAATCTCTCCACCGCCGCCAATGCCTTATTCTCCATCTATAGTCCCACAGGGAATACAATCTTCCTGGAAGATTCGCGCGATCGCACCTTCTCCGGAAAATTGCCGGAATCTGGGTTCTATGAGTTTGTCGTGGTATCCGATGCGGATAAACCCATTGATTATCAACTTGATCTAACGGTTGAAAATCCTCCCGAATCGGACGTCTCAGTCGATGAATCCACAGAAGATTAATCTTTAGAATTAGAATTGGATGGATATAGCTTAATTAAAATAGGGGGTTTAGCAAAACAAGGGAAATTAACCACATCTGCTGGTGTCTGCTTAGAAGGATTGATATAGGGGTCAACCACACCCGCAATTTGTAACGCGGCGGTCACTAATTCTGAGCAAAATAGAGCCGAAAGGTCAAGTTTATTTCCTAACCCCACCTTATTCAAAAGCATCAACCCCGCTTTTGCCGCTTGTACTGTAGCGAAAGGTCTGCGTTCATTATAAGTTTGTCTCAACCACATCTGCATTTTAAATAAGTTATCTGGAGCAATGGGTTCCTTTAACGGTAGCCACCAAGCTTTGCCCTTATACATATCTAACCGTCGAGAGAGCCAATTAATTTGAACCCCTTTAATCGCTTTTCTGCCTGTGGGATCTCGCTCCGTCTGGGGTGCGGCTGATTCGATAATCAGTACACTTTTGCCAAATCCACCCCCCATTTCTACATCAACCACCATGGCGACATGGGAGTAGGGAGATTGAGTTGCCCACTGATTCAGGCGGGAAATGCATATCCTGCCCGAAAAAGCAATCAAGTCTCCGGTTTTCATGCGATCGCGTTGCCTCTAATCGGTGATTCTGTGGACAAAGGTTGAAAACTCGGCATAACTGTATCCATCCTGTCGGTGAATAGGTTGGCAGTACTTGTGGTTGATAATCTGAAGCTTGCTTTTAGCTGTGGAAATATCAAACTGCCCAGTCGCTCGAACCGTAACACGCCCAACATGAGTACCTACATTTTTGCCTGACCTAACAACAGCTCTCACCATGTCCCCAGTTTGAAACCCGTGAACAACCTTTACCCTTTTTCGGACAGCTAAT
>NZ_JAVJRX010000174.1:0-26094 GCF_040219735.1 Coleofasciculus sp. G1-WW12-02
GCTATCGCCACTGCTACTGTAACTATCGCTATCGCCACTGCTACTGTAACTATCGCTATCGCCACTGCTACTGTAACTATCGCTATCGCCACTGCTACTGTAACTATCGCTATCGCCACTGCTACTGTAACTATCGCTATCGCTACTGCTGCAATACAACATCACACTGCTAGAACTACCGTCATCCCAGCTACTATCACTGTGACAATCACTACCGCCACTCGAATAACTACTGTTCCCATTCTTCCGAGAACGGCTGTGGGAACGCTTACCATTAGCTTGACATATAGATTGGTATATTAGGATAATTGGTAGTCCCACTAGTACAAGCATCAAAATCCATCCTATCCAGATGGATATATCAGCCTGAGATACCTGAAGCGAAGGCTGGGTATTCGTCGCGATAATTCGATAAACTTGAGGGTTTTGTGAAAGATCAATCGGACGAATTTCACTTTGTATATTATTCATAATAACCTCTCAGAAAATGTTTTGTGTTGGCTGTTAGTTGAGAAATACGGCAACTTCGAGTCCGGATTTAGATTCAAAGGGTAATGATTTGAAAAATGTTGACAAACTGTAACATAATGAAGCTTATTTCGAGCGACAGAATTAAGCGATAAAAGGTAAATTTTCGGGGCAGTTATCAGTGATATTTTTTTATTCTTAAACCTGCCCCTAAAATTTTCTACAGATGTTTTGGTGAATTCCTATTCCCCCTTCCCCATTCCCTATTCCCTGAAATTCGTAGTGTGATATTTCGCTGTCCAATATCAGATTAGAAATCACCGCCAGCGCCACCGCCACCACTGTCACCACCACCAAAGCTACCACCGCCGCAATCGCTACCACCACTGTAGCCACCGCCACTGTCGCCACCACTGTAGTCACCGCCTGTGTAAATGCCGCCCGTGTAACTACTACTCGAAGAACGACGGCTTGAAGAACGACGACTTGAAGAACTACTATTACTATTTGCGATTATAAAAATCACGACCGTTGGTACGCCTAATAGTACAAGTAATGCCAGCAAACCCTCTCCAGAAGATTTATAGACCTTGGATTTTGACTCAAATGATGTAGCCTTACTGGCGACTTCAGAAGATGCGGTATGACTAGCGACTACAGTACTCGTTGCATCTAATGTGCCTTTTTCAACGGTTAAGGCTTGTGCAGCAAGAGGGGAGAGAATTGTTAGACAAACTGGAATTGTCCAAATCATCTGTTTGAGTTGACGTGCAAAAGGTTTCATGATTTCAATCTCCGATAAAAACTTAATGTTGATTGGGTTATGTGGGAAAGCTGTAAATTCTTGAACGTGATTCGTCTGTGTTTTACTCACTGTTGACTCCTGGGTTTTATGCAATATGTTGATTGTTGTCATAAGTCTTTACAATCTGAGCGTGGCGATTAACTGAATGGCGCTGATTTAAGGGTTGGTAGTAGGTGATGCAGGCGTTTACAGCGAAGACAGCGCAACTACAAACGGGTTAGAACCCACCGCCAGCGCCACCACCGCCACTGGAACCACCGCCGCTACAGCCACCGCCACTGGAACCACCGCCGCTACAGCCACCGCCACTGAAACCACCGCCACTGGAACCACCGCCGCTACAGCCACCGCCGCCAAAACCACCGCTGTAACCGCCGCTATAACTGCCACTGCTAGAGTAAGAAGGGATGCAAGGAATAATTTCCGCTGTTTGTTTTTGATAGGAACAACATTGGCAATCGTAGATAACTAATCGTTCACCTGTGCTATTTTTTGTTGCTTGCTTCACAGTTTTTTTGGTACGGGTTACAGTTAATTCTTTACAGCGAGGACATTCGTAAAACTTACCGGAAGTCACTGCACAAGTGCTAATGTGAATACCTTGACAATTCGGACATTGCCAACCATTGATTTGGATACTTCCCAGCTTTTGTGCCACTTTTTGGGGACGAGTGAGATGGGAGTGCAAGTCGTCAGTACCCATAAGTTGCAGGGGATATTTACAATCGGCACAATGCTTGGGTGAGTGATTCCAGTCTGGATTCAAGCGTCGGGATACATGCGATCGCGCATTGGGTTCGAGGAAGATAGCATTAGATGGTGGCGTCAAGCAGGGAATCGCTTCTGTCACCTCTTCCTGATAAGCACAACAGTGACAATCTTGATGCACCAATTGCTTACCCTCTTGGTTCCAAGTGGATTTTCTCAGCACCTTTTTAATCCTGCGAGTAACGGTTAATTCCTTACAGGTGGGACATTTGCCAAAGTCTGATGAGTCAGAGATACAGGCAAAAATATGCACACCAGCTCCAGTTAAGTGAGGATGACAACGGGGACATCGCCAGCCTTCAAATCGGATACTACCAATTTTTTGCGCCACTTTTTCCGGTTGAGTGAGCTTGGATTGCAGCGTAATGGCGTCGAGTTTTTCCAAGCGCTGCTTGCAATCGGCACAGTGTAAGGGGTGATTGCTGTGAGGATGCTCTTGAGTGCGGGTTTTCCCTTCTGGCTTAACCAACACTCGACGCCGCCTGCTCACATAAGTGCCAACTCCGAGTCCCAATGCTAATGCACCGCCTAAAGGAAGTTGCCAGGGAAACGTTGATGTTGATATTGATGCTTGAGGAAACACTGTCGGTTCTATCGCCACCGCTAAGGCTTTCGTACCTGCCAATGTGCCACTATCAAAGTCCCCTTGTTTGAATTTGGGAATAATTTGACTGTCAATAATTCTGCCGACTTTGGCATCGGATAAAATCGCCTCGATACCATATCCGGTTTCAATTTCTACCCGACGATCCCCTTGAGAAATGAGAAACAGAACCCCGTTATCCTCATCGGCTTTACCAATCCCCCAGTAGTTGAACAGTTTCGTGGTAAATGCTTTGGGAGACTCAGCCGGGGCGGTTTCGGGTACAGTCACCACAGCGATTTCTGTACCATTTTTGGCTTCTAACTCAGATAGGGTTTGATTCAGTTGGGCTTCTGTGGAGTCACTGAGAATATTTGCCATATCCGTCACCCAAGTACCATTTAGCTGTTGAGGATTAGGAACCTCTTCAACGGTTAAGGCTTGACTGGAAACTGGAGACAGAAGAGTAAGGCACAAGGGAGTTGCCCAAATTACCTGTTTGATTTTAGCGGTTATCGTTTTCATGATGTCAATTTCCTCTAAAACTGGAGTAACATTAGCCAAAGTAGTCAGGATGCACCCGCCGAAACTGGATCAGTCTCCAGAGGCTGGGATGAAGTGGATGCCATCTGTGCCTCACATTTCACTCATGCTGTCTGCTGACATCCTGACCTTTTCTCATTCTTGTGAGTTAACACCGTTATAGTACTCTTGAGTGAGGTTTGTCAAGGGTCAAGATCTAGAAACAGGTAATGGGGAAGGTGAGGAAGATTGTAGAGACGTAAGGCGTGGAACGTCTGTAATATAGGGGAGATGGGGGGGGAGGGTAAAGTTTTGAATATCAATCAGACAAACTATGGCAAACATCCACAGCTTTACCCCTCAGCCCACAGGCGATGGCTCATTCACCTTTTTTTCTGAAGAGTTTGGTGAATATTTCCACAGTACTCAAGGGGCAAAAACGGAAGCTTTGTTAAAATTTGTTGAACCTTGCCACCTGAAACAAAAAGCCCAACAGCAGGTTGTGCGTCTGCTGGATGTCTGCTATGGCTTAGGCTACAATACAGCGGCGGCTCTAGAAACGATTTGGACGATTAACCCCAGATGTAGAGTTGAATTAGTCGCCCTGGAATTAGACCCGACTGTACCGCGAAGCGCGATCGCACATCATTTTCTCCAGGACTGGAATCAGCCAATTCCCGAACTCCTAGAGCGTCTGGTGATAAAATCAGAAGTCAAAACGGATCAGCTTCAGGCGCAACTTTATTTAGGCGATGGCAGAAAAAGCATCCAGCAATTACGTCAGTCGAACTTCCCCGCCGATGCTATTTTTCTCGATCCCTTTTCTCCCCGTCGTTGTCCTCAATTATGGACGGTGGAATTTTTCCAACAATTAGCAGAGTGTTGCGCCAAGACAGGTAGACTGGCAACCTATTCCTGTGCAGCTGCTGTCCGAGGTGGTTTAATCACGGCTGGATTTAAGATTGGTTCGACACCCCCTGTGGGGGGACGACAACCGGGAACTGTGGCAAGTTTTGACGCTTCTACTCTACCCCCTCTCTCGGAGCGATCGCGTCAACATTTGCAAACCCGTGCGGCTATTCCCTATCGTGATCCTCAACTTGCGGATCAAGCGGCAATTATCCTCCAACGGCGGCAAATTGAGCAGCAAGCCTCTACTCTCGAACCCAGCTCTCACTGGCAAAAACGTTGGTCAGCCAAAGAGGGATGAGGGAGATGGAGGAGATGGGGGAGATGGGGAAGATGGGATATTCGTAGGGGCTCTCGCATTCGCGCCCAAATCTATCGGTTTTCTATTCACATCTCAACGCGAATGCTTCGCCCAATCCATGGGGAAGATGAGGGAGATGGGGAAGCGATTTCCTAATCAACAAAGGACGAATGACGAATGACAAATGACGAATCACTAATCCCCAATACCCCATAGCAAAACAGCAACACCCAGTAAACACAAGATACCAGACATGCCAGCTAAGGGATTGTCTCCTATTCCCGTTATCCATACGGGTCCTTTTCTGGTGTATGAAATCAATTTTGCTTCCTGGAGACAGGTTAATCCCCAAATCCAACCCCCATGCAATCCCCAAGCTAAGCCTAAACTCCCCTCATTTACATACCGAGCTAGGACTAATACCATACCCATTAGCAATAATCCAGGAATTTGAGGCAGCGTCTGTTGCTGTTCCCAAATCAGATGCAATAGAGCAAAGATCAGACTAGATATTACCGCCGCTATTCCCAGAGAATAGTCTTGCTGGAGTTCCGTCAGCAGGAACCCGCGAAACACCAATTCCTCAATTAATCCAATGCCTAGTCCTATTCCGAATATTGGCAGTCCAATCTTGGTCAATTGCTGCCAATTTTCCCCATGCCAATCCACCCAGCCTACTAGCCATTGTCCCGTAAAGCTGATTCCTAAACTCAAAATTGCCACGCCAAATCCCCCGACTAAGGATATCCAAATCCGCGTCGTCCAGCCCCAGCCATAGTCGGCAAATGATGTACCTTCTATCTGTGTCGCCCCCCAGATAATCAGGGGGGCAATGATGTAAAGAACAGCGACGAATGGCAACTTTTGCTGTGCTGCCAAAGCCTTAGGAGGATGCCATTTCAGTCGGATTGCGATCGCCATGGCTAAAGGCAACCACAACGCAGACCAAGCCAGAAAAAAAACCGCGACTTTTACTAGCGCCGATGCGCTTATTAGCCAAATAATACACGGATTATCTGCCTGATCAAAAATAGCCATAAGCGAGATCGGCAAACGGTGAGGAGCTATACTTTCAACGCGGCTACTTTCATGCTGCCAAGGATGGATAATTTGCATAACCCATCCTTTTTAGCATGAGCCGCCTTAAAGCTCTGCGGCTTCCAATTCCCGATCTTCCGACTCCTCAGATGCATCCATATCAACCTGTTTGAGATGGATATGCTTGTAGCCCAGTTTAATTTCAAACTCATCACCGGGCTTCAATCCCATTTCCTGAGTGTAGGTTGAGCCAATCACAATTTGACCGTTTTTATGGACGCTGACTCGATACGTCGGTTCCCGACCACGACCATCTTTTGCTCCCTCTGGATCTAAGGGAACACCTTTCGCCGCTAACACCGCATCATAAAAATCAGTTAAGTTGACGCGGGTCTGACCGGTTTTACTTTCCGTGTAATAGCCACAGCGTTTTGCTGTTTCTCGTCGAGGCAAGTGGGAGAGCTCTTTTACTTTTTGAAGTAAGGCTTTCCCCGTTAATGCATTAGGTTGGGTCTCTGCCATAATTTCACAGACTATCCTTCAATTTTCAGGATGGTAAAGGTCTTATGCTGCCAAGTGTATTTGGCTATATAAAAAATATATCGTTAAATCTCTGATTTTGGTCAAGATTTTTTTGATCATTTATTAAAATTTCTGGGAATTTGAGCCATAAGGATTGGACAGAGACACCAAAGCCGCTTCTTAGGTTAAAATTTTAACCAAGCTAGGACTCAGTGGCAAAAGATGGAACCAGAAGTATTTTCGGATCAATGATCCATCGGGGGATTTGGCAGGTGATCAGGGAAAATTTTGACCAGACACAAGGGAGAGAGCATCTATCAGCAGAAAATCAACACTCCTAAGGATGAATCCTGAGTGAGTGCCGATTGTCTTAGACTGTAGTCGGTTTGCCAAACATCGCTGCTAGGATAAGTTGAGCGAGTGCCTTCTAGCAAAATTTTCTCATCTATATTTATTTAGGGGCGATCACCATAAGGGGGGTGATGGTCAATGGGTAGGTTGTGACTCCTCTTAAGGTGGTAATTTTCATATAGGTGTTGAGATATAAACAGAGCGTATCACTATGCAAGTTGCCTTTAAAATCATTCGACAGACTCAAAATACCTCTCCCACTATCGAGACTTACAAGCTGGATGTGGAGGAAGGAAACACGATTCTGGAGTGCCTGAATCGGATCAAGTGGGAGCAGGATGGAACCTTAGCATTTCGCAAGAATTGTCGCAACACAATCTGTGGTAGCTGTGCGATGCGGATCAATGGTCGCTCCGCACTGGCTTGTAAAGAAAATGTGGGCAATGAATTGGCGCACTTACCTGAGTATAATCGCCCGGAGATTCCGGAAATCACGATTGCTCCCCTGGGAAATTTTCCCGTGATTAAGGATCTAGTCGTGAATATGCGGAGCTTTTGGGACAACTTAGAAGCGGTTGAACCTTACGTTAGCACAGCCGGACGAACCATTCCTGAACGGGAATTTTTACAAAGTCCCGAAGAGCGATCGCGCCTGGATCAGAATGGTAATTGTATCATGTGTGGCGCTTGTTATTCAGAATGTAATGCTCGCGAGGTTGATCCCACATTTGTTGGTCCTCACGCCCTCGCCAAAGCCCAGCGTCTAGTCGCTGATTCTCGCGATACCGCCATAGAAAGTCGCCTAGAAAACTACAATCAAGGCACTAAGGGGGTGTGGGGATGTACCCGGTGTTTAATGTGTAACGCTGTTTGCCCGATGGATGTCGCCCCCATGGATCAAATCGGTAAAATTAAACAAGAAATTCTGACTCGCAAAGACAAGCAAGCCAGCCGCTCAATCCGCCATCGCAAAGTCTTAATTGATTTGGTCAAACAAGGAGGTTGGGTTGATGAGCGCAAATTTGGCATACAGGTGGTGGCAAACTTCTTCCGAGATATTAAAGGAATGCTCAGTTTAAGTCCCCTCGGATTACGGATGCTCGCCCGTGGTAAATTCCCTTTAGGATTTGACGCCTCTGAAGGCACCGCTCAAGTGCGCTCGCTGATTGAATCTGTTCAAACCTTGAAATCTGAGAAACCTGAGCAAGACATTGTACCAAAATCATGACCTCTCAAACACCTACAAAAGAAAAATCGACAACACAAACCCCCAACCAACCCGAACCCGCTTTTGGTTGGACACCTTACGCCGAGCAAATCAACGGACGGTTTGCCATGATCGCATTTGTGGCTCTATTGCTGATCGAGTTGATTACCGGTAAAGGTTTGTTAGGTTGGTTGGGTTTGATTTAAAGGGAACAGGGAACAGTCTGTAGGGGCGGGTTTTACTACTATCGTTTCTTTTTGACCCAGATGGGATTAAACCCGCCCCGACCGCGTTCCAGACGTAGCAGGCTACGTCTGGAACACCCTCATCACCAACGAGAATCTCGCGTAACTGAACTTCCCCCAATCGCTACCGCCCGTAAATTGTATGATCCGGTTTGTCCCGCTTCATAAGCATTTGCCATTAACAAATAGATCCCATCCCTGGGTAAAATGACAGATAATCGGGCATTGGTGCCACCACCGCTATCATCATCTTGGGCTAAATCATTACCATTGGGATCGAGCAAAATTAAAAAGGAGTCGATTTCCCCACTGGTCATATCAATTTGTACCCGCTGACCCGCCCTGCCTTCAAAAGCATAGATATCAAAAAAGCTGTTATCTGTGGGTAAAACCTGACTTCCCTGACCCAGCTGACCGGGGATCACCGCACCATTTAGGGCTAAAGGTTGAGGGGGGCGGTGAGTCCCAGAGGGGTTAGGCTGCTGAACCATCTGGGGCGCACGTCCATCGCGTACAGCCGCCAGAAACGGGCGAATTCTATCTATGCTAATCGCAAAGCCAATCCCCAAATTCCCGCCGCTAGGACTGCCCAAAATCGCCGTATTCACCCCAATTAATTCACCTTGAGAGTTCAGTAGGGGTCCGCCAGAGTTTCCCGGATTAATCGCAGCATCGGTTTGAATTAAGCCCCGTTGTTGGTCGATACGGCTAATAATCCCTACCGTAAATGTGCCTTGAAACCTGCCAAATGGATTACCAATGGCAAATGCTCGTTGTCCGACTTGGACGGGACGGGGAGCCAGAGAAATGGTCGGTAAATTGCTGGGAGTGCGAATGTTGAGAACCGCTAGGTCTAACCCATTATCAGCAAACGCTACCACATCCGCGATCAGGCGTCTCCCATCGGCTAGGGTTACTGTAACCGTCGGGAAACCTGCGACAACGTGAGCATTGGTTAAAACCAACCCATCGGCGCTAATAATACTGCCACTTCCTGTACCCTCTACCGTATCAATGGAGACCACCGCCGGACTGGCTTGTTGATAAACTCGAATATTAATTTGTTCATCAATATCTTGAGCTACAGCGACCGTTACTCCCAGCCAGGGATTCAACCCGTCAATCGGTGCGATCGCGTGGAGAGTCGTAGCACCAATCGCAGTAACAGTAGCAAGGATTCCCGATATAGCAATAGGTAGGCGTTTGGTACTCATGGTTGATGGTTGTCAAACCTCAAGGTTTAGTTTTATGGTGACATTCGCTCAAATTGTTGATCGTAAGTATGTGACAATTTCTGTAGATACGCCTGTTCCTCTAGGCATCACTTCCATCTAAAAAGATGCCGTGAAACGTCAGGACATGCTAGCGGTTCATGGCGCTGGCTTTGTCGTCATGTCAGGGTCTTTACTCATACGAGTGAGCTTAAGATGACACAGATTATTGGTTCGGCTGAAGATATGAGCGATCGCCCACAAGCAAACAAAAAGAGGCGCAAATTCAAGCCTCCCTTGCTGAAAAAGAAATACTGCTGCGGGAAATTCATCACCAGATCAAGATTATATATTTCCCTGAAAGAAAATAGTTAACGCCATTTTTTATCCAGAAAACCCAAGCGTGAGAGATCGCGAGGGAAACTATTAAGGGACAAAGAGTGACATATTCTAGTTTATCAATTATCCAAACAGTTGCAATCGACCGAAACTCCAGTTAGGGGGTGAGTATTTAGAGAGGAATTGCTCAATGTATTATAGCCCCATCCCTTGCAACTGTTGACGTAACCGTTGCGCTTCATTGGGATTGGTGGCTTGATGAAGTGCGATCGCTAAGGTTAATGCTGATAAACTTTCGGGTACTCGACCCTGTTTGAGTAGTACGACGCCTAAGTTTTGGTAAGCGTCGGCATACTCAGGATTCAGTTGAATCGCTTTTTGATAGGATGTTATCGCGGCTTCCCACTGTCCTAGGGCTTTTAAGGTCATACCTAGGTGATTGTATCCCACCGCAAAACTCGGATCAATCTTCACCGTCGCTTGATAGGCTCGCTTCGCCGTGGTGAAATCGCCGACGCTGAATAACAAATTACCTAAATTATTATAAGCTGCTAATTTAAGTTGGGGGAGAATCGGTTGCTCGATAGCGCCTTGATACTGCTGAGCCGCTAATTGAAGATGGTTCTGTTTGGTGTAAGCATTGCCTAAATGGTAATGTAATTCAAATAATACCGCAGCGTCTACGTGGGGATCAGTGAATCCCCGCTTAAGCAGAGTAATCCCTTCCTCCACTTGACCTATTTGCACATAAAGCGATCCTAATTTATTACACAAGTATGCATCATTGGGATGATCGACGAGAAATCCTTCCATGGCATTCTTGGCTTTAGTATATTTATCCAGAGCCGCGATCGCGCCCGGTTGATAGCCATAATGTAAAATGCCCACAGTAGACAGAGAAACCACCTGCCAATCCGGTTCTCGCTGCAATAATTGAGTGACGCTATCATCCACGATCGCATGGTAAGGGCGACAAAAGTGGACATCGGGGTGATGGCGAAATAAACGGGATACCAGGGAATAAGGAGATTGCGCTGCGCCCACTTCTTTACGGATGAGGTTAATCACCAAATAGCGATCATTTTTTATCGCCTGTTGGATTTCTGGTACAATTTCCGGCGTTAACACTTCATCCCCATCCAGCACCAGCACCCATTTCCCTTGGACGTATTGCAGTGCATGGTTGCGGGCGGCGGAGAAATCATTGCACCATTGAAAATGATAGACCCTCGCCCCATACTCTTGAGCAATATCAATCGTGCGATCGCTCGATCCTGTATCCAGAATGACCATTTCATCCACGACAGGTTTCACACTCTCCAAGACTTGGGATAAAAAGGTTTCCTCGTTCTTAACAATCATGCACAGACTCAGATCCATACTCGATTCCCTCTTTGGTTTCCGTCAAACATGAAACAATAGGAGACGTTGATTTCCCATTAATACTAGAAAACTATGCCAAAACCCACACAAGCCCACATGTCTCGCACGATCTCTAAGAACCAGCCTAGTGGTGCTAAGGACATGACCAAGCGCCAGATGGAATATTATATGGGAGCGAAGCTAATTGAGGTTGGGATTAATCCAAAATCTGCGATTTATCGATGGTCTGTCGAAACTAAAGGAGGTAGTGAAGTCTGGACCTATAGCGCCTACTGGAGTGATTCTAAAGAGGAATTGTTGAAAAAGGAACAGGAATCCTAGGGCGTTGGCTGGCGTAACTCTAGTTACTCCTTTCCCAATCTCAGAATACCTACGCCCGCGATCGCAGGGATAAAAGGGGTGTAGGGGCGGGTTTTACGGATAGCGTTCTGTCGATGTCTGATAACTTAGCTAAACCCGCCCTTTTCAGGAAGCAGGGGAAGTAACGGTTATCCAAACTTAATTAAAAGGAATGGCTCTGAAAAGCGTGCAGTTTTGGATCGCCTCCACCCTTGATATACCGTAGGGTGGGCAATGCCCACCACCGAAAAATATAGCTGTTAGTCCAAAGAGTTGTAGTCTAATACAATGCCAAGCAAGTCAACGCCAACATTTATCACTGAGATTTCTCTGGTCGCAAGCGATACAGAGGAAAAGCTGTTGCTGGTAAGACTGGAAGCTGGGAGACAGGTTTATAATGCTTGTTTGGGAGAGGCGATGCGTCGTGTCAAACTGATACGCCAATCTAAAGGCTATCAATTTGCCGCAGGTCTACCTCGCACGGCAAATAATAAACCGAATAAAGCACGTTCAGAAGCATTTAGGAAAGCCTGGAATGCTCACGATTTCAGCGACTACTCTATCCAAGGGTATGCCATCGGGATACGCCAATCCTGGATAGGAGAACATATCGACGCTGATACCGCGCAAAAACTGGGTACCCGTGCCTTTCGTGCTGCCCGGAATGTATTATTAGGTCGAGCCAAGCGAGTCAGGTTTAAGGGACACAAGCAGATGGACTCCTTAGAGGGCAAGTCAAAACGCTCTCCGATGAAGTGGCAAAAAGAAACTTTTATTTGGAAGGGAATACAAATCAAGCCACTCATTAACTACAATGACCCAGTTATCTTGCATGGCTTAAACGCCCCAGTCAAATATGTGCGCTTAGTGCGCCGTAAATTTAATGGACGTAATCGCTTCTACGTCCAGCTCGTCAACGAAGGAAAGCCATTCCAGAAGCCCAAAAACACCATAACTAATGAGGTAGTTGGTGCTGATATCGGACCCTCTACCATTGCGGTAGTTGGTGAATCTGAAGCTTTCCTGAAGCCGTTCTGTAGCAAACTGGCGGATAAATCAAAAGAGATTGCGCGACTCCAGCGACAGATGTCGCGCCAGCAAAGAGCCAACAATCCTGATTGTTTTGAGCCGTCCCGATGTGATTTGCCTAAACCGGGGCAAAAACATGGAAAGCGGAAGCTGGGAAAATCCATCAAGGGCAAGCGACAAACCAACCAGTCTAATCGCTATGCCAAGACGAAGCAGCGCAAAGCAAATATTGAACGGAAATTGAGCGCTCACCGCAAATCGCTTCAAGGTGAGCTAGTGAACAAGGTTTTGTCTATAGGGAAGTTTATCAATATCGAAAAGCTTTCCTACAGGGCATTTCAGAAGATGTTTGGTGCTTCAGTAGGGCGTCGCGCCCCTGGAATGTTCGTTGAACGACTGCGGCAAAAAGCTGAAAATGCTGGCGGCTACGTTAACGAATTTCCAACTCAGACAACCAAGCTATCTCAACGCTGTGTATGCGGATGCATCAAAAAGAAACCTCTTAGCCAGCGGGTGCATACCTGCAAGTGTGGGGTTGTAGCGCAGCGAGATTTGTTTAGCGCGAATCTCGCTCGTTATGTTGATGTTGATGGCTGCTACCAAGCGGAAGCTGCATTAGACAGCTTCCTAAGTGTGGACTCGCTCTTATGGTCGGCTTGGCAGCAAGCGGGAAACCTGTACAAACAATCTTCGATCGGCAATCCCCGGATTGTCAACGTCGTTGCAGTAACGGCGGGGCGAGAAGAACGACCTAGAAGCGTCATAAAACTTGATAAGATGCTGGATGATGTAGGCAATGCCGAGAGCCAGCAAAAGTCAAGCTAGTTTGATGAACCCCCTGCCTTGATTGCTTGGGGAGATGTCAGCATGGTAAGTCAGTACCGTTGAACTTAACTTAATTGTGCGACTACCTGATTCTGCAATACTGTTTGATCAGTGAGTAAATCATCGACTGTTAATCGCAAAGCGCGATCGCGATCCACCCAAAACTTTAGTTTAATCCGATCAGGTCCTGGATTTCCTGGTGGTGTAAGCTGGGCAATGGTTTTCGCACCGTCGCGATCGTTCAAGGGTTGCACTGAGGTTTTCCCGCCACCGAATTTCCGCGTCACTAAGCGATCGCCTTCAAAGTATACCTCTGTCGCCCCTGTTTCGGCACCTAATTCACCGACAATTAACTCAATACTCGGTTGATTCTCCACTGACGCCCCTAGTACTAATTCCACCGGATTACTCATTGGATAGGGTTGTCCGGCTTTAATAATTGAATGCCAATTGTGACAATTATTCCGGCGATCCCAATAGCGGATACCATAGCTATGGT
The DNA here is from genome assembly GCF_040219735.1 of Coleofasciculus sp. G1-WW12-02. Lineage (NCBI taxonomy): Bacteria > Bacillati > Cyanobacteriota > Cyanophyceae > Coleofasciculales > Coleofasciculaceae > Coleofasciculus > Coleofasciculus sp. G1-WW12-02. The sequence goes on from NZ_JAVJRX010000174.1 coordinate 13,345, forward strand.
AGAGGAAATCTTGGACTTCAATTCCTTGGGCTAATTGTAGCGCTCCCTGGGCAATGGCTTCAAAGGGTTTTAGGGAACGAATCTTTTCGGTGTCAAAGTATTGCTTCACCCACTCTTGTACGGCGGGGATTTGTGCAGTTCCCCCCACCAACAACACCCCATCGATATCCGACACTTCGATCCCACTCCGCCGTGCTTGTTGCAGGAGTTGGGTCATTCTCTCATTCAGATTATCAAAAAATTGGTGATCCGTTAAGATAGTTTCCAATGTTTGCCGATCCAGATTCAGTTCATAACTCTCTAGAGTTTCATCATTAAAGTAAACTTCCGTGGCTGTGGGTGCTGAAGATAGCTTAATTTTCAAGCGTTCAGCCAATCGCGTGGTTAGAGGCGATCGCGAAATTCCTTGAGTTTGGGCAAAATAATCCACTAGCCAGTTATCAATATCTGATCCGCCTAAATTCTGCCCTGCTTTGGCTAGCACCCGGGCAATTTTGGGCTTTTGTCCCGAACGTTCCCCCAAGACTTTCTCCCCCCATTTAAGGATAAAACCCAGCGGCTTTGTTCCCGTTTGTACCTCTTGATTTAACTGCACCAGGGATAAATCTAAAGTACCACCACCAAAATCCACCACGAGGAGGGTTTCTCCTTCTGCCACACCATACCCCAAAGCAGCGGCTGTTGGTTCATCCACTATCCGTAGTTGTTCCACGGGTAAGGATTGACAAACCCCTGTCAGCCAATGGCGATAGGCTTCAAAGCTATCCACGGGTACGGTAAGAATCAAGGATTCAATTGTTTCTGTGGGGGAGGGGGAGAGTTTGGCGATAATCTGGGTGAGAAACCATTGTCCAATTTTTTCAAAACTGACGGTTTGTTCATCCAATTCGGGTAGAAATCCCTGAATTTGGGAACCTATCCCCCGTTTAAAGCTGGAGAAAAAGCGGGGATCGGTGGTAATATCTAAGCCGCGATCGCGTACTGTTTGACCGACGATAACTTTACTATGTTGGGCATCCTCAACATAGACCAAACTGGGAATCAAAGGAGGATTTTGGGCAAGTTGTACCGATAAACCGGGTAAGCTGACGGTTTCCGCTTCTCCAGTGGCGGCGTTCCATCGCGTGATAACTGTATTGCTTGTGCCAAAATCAATTGCGTAGTTCGTCATTTGTCACTTGTTTATGTCATTTCTGTTCGCCGTTTTCTATTTTCTTTATCTACTGCTGTGAATTTTACCTAGCCCCCTAAGTATTTATACTTATTGACATGAAAGTTTTATCCAAAATAAGATTACCGAAATATCCATAATTTTCTCATCTAATATCACTTAACATAATCGAATGAGTAATAACCAAACTGACGGCAGGTTGTCCAGTACATTAATCAAATAATGGAATTGGGTTTTCATTACGTTCTATATAAAACAGTACTATACCCAATCCAATTTGGGAACCCCCTTTATGCCTTGTCCTCACCTAAAAGGGGCTAGTTAACCCGGATGTAGTATTGGATCTAACTCTTTTGTACATAATGGAATTAGTGTGGAAGAGTTGGCAACATTTATTATTCATGATTTATCGGAATTTCCACAATAAACTCTGTTCCTTGACCTGGATTCGATACACACTGAAGTTTGCCTTGATGTTTTTTTACAATAATTTCGTGGCTAATCGATAAGCCTAATCCGGTGCCGCGTCCTACTGGTTTCGTGGTAAAGAATGGATCAAAGATTTGGGGAATAATATCAGCACAAATTCCTGTACCATTATCGGCAATCCGAATAACAGCAAAGTCCCTGGCTTGCTGTTTATGACCATTATTGTCTGCACTCTGACTCTTCTTAACCATTTCGGTGCAAATTTTAATCACACGGGGAGCTGGTTTATTTTCTAAGGCATCAATCCCATTACTCAGCAAGTTCATAAACACCTGATTTAACTGACTGGCGTAGCAGGTGATCATCGGTAGTTTAGCGTATTCTTTAATCACTTCAATTTTGGGGCGTTTGCCTGATGCCTTGAGGCGATGCTGTAAAATAATCAACGTATTATCTATGCTTTCATGAATATCAATCGCCTTTCGCTCCGATTCATGATGCCGAGAAAAAATGCGTAAGGATTGAACAATTTGGTGAATGCGTTCTGCACCAATCTCCATCGATTTTATCACGTTTTGCCAGTCCTCACTGACGAACTCCCAGTCAATTTCATCAATAATCTGTTGAATGGCTTCTGGGGGATTGGGATAAGTTTTGCTATAGGCATTAATTAAACGAGTGAGATCGACAAAATAATTTTTAGCATACATGAGATTCCCGCCAATAAAGTTGACAGGATTATTGATTTCGTGAGCCACACCTGCCACCATTTGTCCTAAGCTGGACATTTTCTCATTATGAATCAATTGAGTTTGGGCGCGTTTAAGTTCAGCTAATGCTGTCTCCAGTTGGATCGATTTTTCCTGTTCTCGCTGAATCGATTGATGCAAAGCTTCTTCGGCTTGTTTGCGTTGGCAGATATCTTTGAGTGAACCCACCATTCGCTGGGGTTTTCCTTCCTCATCCCACAGGGCTTGTCCGCGAGACATTACCCATTTATAGTCACCGTTTTGGCATTGCAGGCGATATTCAATTTCATAATAAGGGATTTGACGCTCCAAGTACTTTTGGGTTATTTCTATAATTTGCTCCACATCATCGGGATGGATGCGACTGATCCATTCATCGAAACGATTTACAATTTTGCAGGTGTCATCCTGGCAATTTTTATTGCCCAGAATTTCCTGAAACCGCTCAGACGTAAAAATTTCACCACTGAGCAAATTCCAATCCCAAATTCCATCATTATTTCCTTTTAAGACTAACTGCCAACGTTCTTCACTTTGGCGTAAATCTTCTTCAATTTGCTTGCGTTCTGTAATATCTTTGCCAACGGTAATAACACAGCGTTTTCCATTCAAATCCATAAACTCAGCCGATAATAATAACGTTATAATTTCACCCGTTTTAGTCCGCCATTTCATTTCCAACTGACCCAGTGATCCTTGTTGATGTAAAAGCTGCTCAAACTGAACCATATCCTGGGGATTTACCACCAAGTTCAGATCAAAAATTGTCTGACCAATGACGGCTTGTCTCTCATACCCCAATAGCTTGAGAAAGCTACGATTCACATCGATATAGCGTCCTTCTGGACAAGTGCTAATCGTAATCGGATCAGGGCTACAACTAAAGGCTTTGGAAAATTTTTCTTCTGAAATTTTGCGAGCAACTTCGGCACGTTGGCGTTCTTGAGCTTCTAGGAGTAATGAGATAAGATCAGCAATGGAACGGGCAAAATTTTGCTCTTCTGGCGTCCAATGTCGGCAGGTTCCTATCTGTTCCACACATAACACACCCACGGCTTTCCCTCCCAATCGTAACGGGGCGTCTAGCATTGAGGTTATATTTAATACCTGTAGGTAAGACTCAATCAATTCACAGGTTCTGGGATCGTTTATTGCATCATCTGCTGCAACTAGGGGAGTCTCAACTAAGGCATTAAAATAAATAGGATAGTCAGCTAGGGATAGGCTTAATCCAGCACTATGTTTGCAGTGACTTCGCTGAAATAAATCCAGACATTCAATATGAGTTTTTTGTTCATTATAGAGCCAGATACTGACTCGTTCGACTTCAAGGGTACGGGCAGTAACTTCGGTGATTTCCTGGAGGGCTAATTCTAAATTTTCCTGATATAGAATTTTCTTTTTAGCCAGTTTGATGAGTAAACTATTTTGGTGGCTAAGCTGTTTAGCCTGTTCGCGAAGTTGGTTTTCGGCTTGCTGGCGATCGCGAATTTCTTGTTGGAGTAAACTATTTTGTTCTTTTAACTGGTTCTGTAATCGTTGCAGGAGCAGTTGATGTTCGATCCGAACTAAAATTTCTTCCGGTTGGAACGGTTTAGTAATATAGTCAGCTGCACCAATTTTCAACGCTTTAACTTTATCAGCGGCTTCCGTCAACGCGCTTAAAAAAATGATGGGAATGTCTTGAGTTTTCGGGTTTGACTTCAGGCATTGACATACACTATACCCATCCATCTGTGCCATGACAATATCCAGTAAAATCAAATCAGGAGGCGACAAAATTGCCGCATTGACGGCGAGTTCTCCACAAATAGCCCGTTGAACGTTATAGTTTTCATTTTGCAATACATCAGATAAAAAGCGTAAATTATTGGGGTTATCGTCAACCACTAATATCGTTATTTCATCTTTTTTTAATACTGTTGATAATTGTTGACTTAGCATCACTCTCGTCCTTATGATTGATGACCGCCTGAGAAACTCGCACAATAATATCCAGTCTAAAATTATCAAGTAAATCAGTTAATGCCTTGGCTAAATCTGCCTTTTCTGTTGACAGTTCTTGAATCAACTGAGCAATCATCGCTTCATCTAACTGATTAGCCGCCTGTGCTAATTCAGTCACCCAGGCTGAAGGTAGACTGGCTAATTCTGAACAGAAAAATGAGTCTGGTTTCTCTTGTATCCTATAACTCGATGGAGATATAGGCAAACCCTCGGATAACTCTTCATAACGATAACGCACTCCTAAATAGTGGGCAATTGTGTCAAAAATTTGCTCCTCTGTAAACGGTTTACGGAAAAAATCTTCAGAGCCGGCGGCTAAAATCTCCTCCCGCCTTTCTTCAAAGGCGCTGGCGGTTAAGGCTATAATAATGGTTCTGGGAAAATCCGGGGCTGAGTTGAGTTTAGATAAGCGTTCTTTTTCTTTAATTCTCAGCCGTCGCGTTGCTTCTAATCCATCCATCATTGGCATACGTGTATCCATAAAAATCAAGTGAGGTTGCCAACTTTCCCATAAGGCTACAGCTTCCATCCCATTTACCGCCTCACGTACTTCAAAGCCAATCGGTTCGAGTAATTTAATCAGCAAGAGGCGATTTTCGGGGGTATCATCAACCACTAGGATACGATAGATCGGTTGATTGGGTTCTAAGCATAAGACGCGCTGGCTAGATTGGGGCGTAACTGGGGAAACCTCTGCCGGATCAATTTTAATATCAAATCTAAAAATCGTCCCCTTTCCGACAACACTATTGACGGTAATCGTTCCCCCCATCAATTGCACAAAGTTTCGGGTAATGGTTAACCCTAAACCCGTCCCTTCCGCCATTTTTTGTCCGGTTTCGGTTTGGACAAAGGCATCAAATAAGTGGTCAATCTCAGCCGGAGAAATACCCGCTCCCGTATCTTCTACTTCAAACCGGAGTCTGGGTGGAAATACTGACAATGATGATGAATCGGTGTCTGAAGGGTTTTGCTCAATTAACGCCTCAGTTGCCAAATTTACTCGCAAGGTAACCGTACCCTGTTCAGTAAATTTAATCGCGTTACCTAAAAGATTAATTAAACAAACTCGTAATTTCTTGGCATCGGTTTTTATGGTTTGTGGAACATTGGGTGCAATGACAAAGACGAGGTTTATTTTTTTCTGCTCTGCTTTAATTTGGAACATTTCTTCCAAATTATCTAAGAGGCGATACAGATCAAAGCTGCTTTCATAGAGGGAAATAATACCGGCTTCAATTTTTGACAAATCTAATACATCATTAATCAAGTCCAGCAAATGTTCACCACTGCGATTAATAATGCCCAAATATTCGCGTTGTTCTGGTGTCAGTTTAAGATCACGAATCATCACTTGAGTAAACCCTAAAATAGCATTCAAGGGCGTGCGGAGTTCGTGACTCATATTGGCTAAAAATTCGCTTTTGGCTTTAGAGGCGGCGGCGGCTGCTTTTTCGGCTTTGCGCCGCTCTTGAATTTCCTGTTCTAATTTTTGATTGCGATCCCTTAGTTGTTGAGACAGCCGCCGAATCGTCAATTGATGCTCCACCCGCGCCAATACTTCTTCAACCTGAAAGGGTTTGGTAATGTAATCAACGCCTCCCACGCGAAAGGCTTTGACTTTATCCAAAACATCATCAATTGCGCTAATAAAAATGACGGGAATACCCCAAGTCTCCGGATCAGCTTTGAGGTGTTCACAGACGGTATATCCATCCATTTCTGGCATTCGGATATCCAGTAAAATTAGATCGGGTTGGGCTGATTTAGCGGCTCGAATTGCCATTTTACCTTTGACCACACCCCGCACTTGATATCCTTGATCCGACAAGGTAGCGGATAAAACTTGTAAGTTCTCTGGGGTGTCGTCAACAATTAATAGGTTGCCTTTACTCATTTGTAATTTGTAATTTATCATGTATCATTCTCTTGCTCCCCCTGCTTCCCCTGCTCCCCCATGGGGATTGGGCGAAGCTTATGCGTTGGTATCTTGGCATAAAACCGAAACATCTGGGCGCATAAGCTTCGCCCCTACGAATGTATCTGTTCCCTTAGAAGGGCGGGTTTAGTCAAGCTATCCGACATCAACAGAACGTTATCTGTTAAACCCGCCCCTACACCCCCTGCTTTTAGCGCTTAATTTGATACCAATGTCCCTCAACCCGCCCCTACACATTCACGCGCCATACCCTCGAAGGTTGTGAAGGGTCAAAACTCCTTCATCCCTGCTTCAATTAAATCGATAATTTGATCACAACGGAAGTTATTCACCATATCTGTGATAGCTTGGGCGATTGGGGCATGGGTTGGGGGGATTTGTTCAATAAGCTGGAAAATCTGCTCGTTATCAATTGAGTTTGCCGCTTGGTATAATTCATGAATCCACTCCTTAGGCATAATCGTTAGGGCTTGAGCCGTTAGGGGTTGATCAGATGCTGGGCTTTCACGCTCCGACGCTGTTGATGCCGTTGGCTGTTCGTAGACATAATGCACCCCTAAATAGTGGGCTATCTTATTAAAGATTACGTCTTCTCGGAAGGGTTTGCGAACAAAATCATCACAACCGGCGGAGAGAACCAGAGAACGCTCTTCTTCAAACGCACTGGCGGTAAGGGCTAAAACTACGGTAGCTTGACCTTTGAGATGCTCTTTGATGCGTTTAGTGGCTTCATATCCATCCATCACCGGCATTCGCATATCCATCCAAATCAGATGAGGTTCCCAGCTTGTCCAGACATTGATGGCGTCTTGCCCATTCACTGCTTCTCGCACGGAAAATCCCACGACGGTTAGCAGTTTTACTAATAGTAAGCGACTTTCTAGGCGATCATCCACGACTAGGATACGGTAATTCGGTTGTCCAGGAGCCAAACCAACCACCCGAGGAGTCGCTGACTGGGTTTGTGACTCAATTCCCTCTACCAACTTTACGTCAATATCAAAGGTAAAAATAGTGCCTTGGTTCAAGCGACTATTGACGTGAATCTCTCCGCCCATGAGTCGCACAAATTGTTGACTAATGGGTAACCCTAATCCTGTGCCTTCCAGAGATTTTCGACCCGTTTCGGTTTGCACAAAGGCTTTAAATAACGATTCAATCTCCTCTGGCGCAATACCCGGACCTGTATCTTCAATTTCAAATCTTAGTTTTTCCTGGATTGGTGATTGGGATTTGGGGATTGGGGATTGGGGATTGGGATTTGGGGATTGGGATTTGGGGATTGGGGATTGGGGATTGGGATTTGGGGATTGGGGATTGGGATTTGGGGATTGGGGATTGGGATTTGGGGATTGGGGATTGGGATTTGGGGATTGGGGATTGGGATTTGGGGATTGGGCGAAGCATTCGCGCTCTTGTGTTGGCATAAAACCGAGATATTTGGGCGCGAATGCTTCGCCCCTACGAATGCCTCTGTGATCCTCGGTGATTCCTTTGACGCGCAGGGTAACACCTCCATGGCTGGTAAATTTAATCGCGTTCCCCAGTAGGTTAATTAAGATTTGACGCAGCTTTCCTTCATCGGTTTCCACATAATGAGGTAGAAGATTGTCATAGTCAAATACTAACTGCAATCCCTTATTTTGAGTCGGCAATCTGAAGATTTCTTCTAGACTACCAAGTAAATCGTATAGATCAAAACTATAACAATTGAGTTTAACCTGACCGACTTCAATTTTGGACAGTTGCAACACATTATTAATTAGGCTGAGTAAATGTTCACCGGAGCGACAAATAATGCCAATATGATCGCGTTGTTCTTGGCTTAGGGAAGAATCTCGCCCTAACAACTGAGCAAACCCAATAATCGCATTGAGGGGAGTTCGTAATTCATGACTCATATTGGACAGGAATTGGCTTTTGGCACGATTTGCCTTTTCAGCGGTTTCTTTGGCGAGTTGCAGGGCAAATTCCGCCTGTTTGCGATCGCTAATATCTTGGCTGACGGCGATCAGACAGGGTTGATCATCTAGGGTAATCCGTTCGGCTGAGAGTAAGGCGGTGCAAATGTCCCCCGACTTGGTACGAAACTCAAATTCATAGTTGCGAATAATCCCATTTTCTGATACTGCTTTTAACATTCGGTTTCGGTCTTTCAGATTCACCCAGAGATGCAAATCGAGGGCGGTACGACCGAGAATTTCTGTGGCAGAATATCCGGTAAACTGGCAGAAGCTATCATTAACATCAATATGACAGCCATCACTTAATCGGGTGATTGTCATAGCGCTGGGACTAGAACGGAAAGCACGGGCAAACTTTTCTTCCGATTGATACAATGCCACTTGGGTGCGTTTGCGATCAGTAATATTGCGGGCAACCCAGATGACTGAATTGTTGGGTAATGGGGCGATACTGGCGGTAAACCAAACCGTTTGATCGCCATTGTTTAAACTGTAATCAAAATGAATGGGTTCTTGGGTTTGGATAACTTGGCGAATTTGTTGTAACCAGATTTGGGCATTGTCACCATCGAGAAACTGTTCAATAGTTTGGTGAATCAGGTGTGCCGATCCTTCAATGTCGCGAATGGGTCGAGTCGGTGCGACTTCGATATCATTTATTTGAGGATCAATAATCAGGATAATATCAGGCATTGCTTCAAATACTGCCCGCATTTTTCCCTCAGAGGTTCGCAATTTTTTCTCTAGCAACTTGCGTTCCTCAATTTCTTGCTGAAGTTGCTGATTTTTGGCTTCTAATTCTTGGGTGCGATCGCGGACTTCGTGTTCTAAGGTTTGGTTATAATCCGTTAAAATTTTCTCGGTGCGTTTGCGGGTGGTAATATCTTGCAGTACGCTAATGCCATACAGCAGCGTTCCCTGTTCATCATAGATGGGCATTGCCCGCACTTCTAGGGGAATTTTATGATTAGAGTGATGCACTTCTAAGTCGTCAACGGTTACGGTTTCCCCCTGGAGCGATCGCGCGATCGGTAAGCGGTCTAGAGGGTACAATTGATTAGTACCCGCTAAGTAGAGTTGATAGGTGTGACAAAGCTGATCGGTGTGGATATTTGGATCTAAATCCTGTGCCAAAATCTGCTTTGCTTTTTTATTCATAAAGTAAAGCTTACCGCTAGCCTCCACCACCAACACGCCAACCGGTACCGCTGACAAAAATTGTGCTAGCCGATGTTCGCTTTCACGCACGGCTTCTTCGGCTTGATCATGCAACTGCTCAAAAACAAAATCACCGTGTTCTGTTGATGTCTCTAGTAAGATTTTTAAGTCGGTATTTTCTTGCTTGAGGCGTATATTTTCTGCTTTAACTCTATGGAGAGTGAGCTGAGTCTGGATTCGAGATAAAAGTTCGGCTTGGGTAAAGGGCGCAATTAAATAATCATTAGCACCGGATTCTAATATTGAGTTTAATTCATTGATATTATTGTGAGTAATTGAGACAATAATCGGCACATCCTTTAGCTGTGGCGCTTTTTGCAGATTTTGGATCTTTTCAGGAATGTTAATCTCTAGATGATTAATAGCTATCAGAATTAAGTTAGGTTGCGAATCAGGAGCAGTATTAATAATAGATAGAGATTGTTCAAAGGTTTTGCCGTGGATTAGACTATAATCATAACTGGATAAATACTTGGTAATCCATTTACCTTTTTCTGGGGAATCATCTATAATTAATATTTTCCCCAATTTGTCTTGCGGTAAAATATTCATAACAGCTATTGATATTTATTATTTTTATTTTAATCTTAAACCAAAGTATCCCCTAGGAATCTGACCTAAGTCAGTGACATTCAATTTCATGTAGTGAATTAACCCAATTATGAGGGATGAAAGCGTTAATTTAACGGGGCAGGTTTAGTCGCATCTGGGTGGGGTAAGAAACGATAATAGTGAAACCCGCCCCTACATTCAGAAACACTCAAGACGCGCCATTGCACGTCTCTACACTTTCTATGGTGATATTCCTGGCTGGCTCTTGGAATACTTTTGTAACAACTGATTTACCTCTGGATTATACAGCCGCAAATAATTCCAATAATTCTCAAAAACTGCCTCCACATATCCCTTTGTTTCTGCAAAGGGAATCTGTTCAATGAAAGCATCTGGATCACTAAAATCGTACTGCCTGATCCACTTTGCCACGTTCCCAGGACCTGCATTATAACTCGCCACAGCTAATAGGGAATGGTTATTGTATTCTTGGTGAGTATGATCTAAATACCACGTCCCCAACTTAACATTATCATTGGGATCATTCAGGTCATATTCCTGAAGCTGAATTTTCTGAGCAATCCATTGACCCGTTCCCGGCATGACTTGCATCAAACCCCTGGCTCCCGCCACGGAACCGATTTGGGGTTCAAACCGAGATTCCTGGCGAATTAAACCCGTAACCAATAAAGGATTGAGTTGGCGCTGACCTGACCAATTGACAACGTGTTCAAAAAATGGTAGAGGGAAAAGTGTATGCCAGTAAGCTGGTTCAGCACGCAGTGCTTGCCATTGTTGACGTTCTTCTGGGGTTTGGCGCTGACTCAAAAACCAAACTTGATTAATCCCATTGATGTTATCACCCACGCCTAAACGCATGACGCCATCGGTGAACTGTTCAGCAACCGTGGGTTCCTGTCGATTTTGAAACTCGGCTTGCCAAAGGGTCCAACTATCCTGATTTTGTCCCAATAGATGTAATTCTTTTAAGGTATCCGATCCCACCGGGAGTCGCGATCGCGTTTTCGGTAGCGCAACCGTTGGATTCACATCGCGCACAGTGGTAAAGTCGCCCACATCCCACCCTAAAAATCGGGCAGACCGCCACGCATAATAGGATTCTGGATACTGTGCCAAAACATGCTCAAAAGCAGCTTTCGATTCGTCTTGACGTCCCAATTCCATTGCCCATCTTCCCACCCAAAACGCCGCTTCGGGGGCGATAGGGCTATCGGGACTATCCGTGGTAATCGGTTGCGCCCATTGCCATGCTTCGGCTAAATTCCCGGCTTTGGCTTTCTGAGAAGCCGCCTGCCAACGATACTCCGCCGCCGCATTAGAACTGGGATATTGGGTTAACACCGACTGACGCGCTTGGGCGGCGGATTGAGAACTCCCCAAAGCATCCAGGATTGTTGCCTTGCTGAGTAAGGCTTCTGGGGCTTCATCGGGAAACTTAGCCACCACTTGATCCAGGTAGGAAATTGCCTCTTGGGACTGTGATAGACTCGCCAGACGTCGCAATCCTAAGCCCGTTTCCTTAGCATCAGGAAAGTCCCGGATCAGCTTTTGATAGGCGGCTTTCGCTTCCGTGCGTTTGCCTTTGAGGTGATACCCGCGCCCCACTCGGTAAGCATGTTCGGGCGTGGGCGGGGCTTTGGTGTATGCTTGGGCAGCTTTGGTGTATTCTCGGGTTTCCCAATAGCCAAAAGCAATTGCCTGCCAGTCTTCGGGCTGTAATTGAGACGCATACTCATCTACCAAGCGATCGCGGATTCCCCCACTACCAGGAACATCGTGTGCTGATTTCGCCAATAGTAAGAGTAAATCCAGTTGTTTAGGATTCTGTTGCAGTTTTTGGCGGGCAATATCTAGAGTGCGGGGATGGGTAGGAAACTGTGCGATCGCCACTTTCCAATACTCTGGATTCGATTGACCTAAACTATAGAGGGCTTGCGCTGCTACGGGTTCATTCGGATAAGTCTGTAGAATTCCTTGCCAAGCTTCTTGGGCATTGGCTGTATCCCCCATTGCTTCGTAGGCTTGGGCGCGTTTGAGGGCAATGTGAGATGCCAACTGAGGATAATTAGAGTCTAATCCCTCTAACCATTGAAGCGCCGCCTCTGGCTGCTTTTGTTCAATTAAATCCGAGGCTAGCAGATAGCGGGCGCGATATTGATCCAGGGATTGACGCCCCGTGGCGATGTCAGTCAGTTGAGCCGCCCTAGCTTGGGGGGGTAGGAATACCAAGGGCAATACCAGGGATTGAGTATCCTTTTGGGTTAAACTGAGTTGACGGTTCGAGGACTCACCGCCCCAGTTTTCTAGAACACCCGTTTGTTTGAGGACAAACCAGGAGGAACCACAGATGGCAATCAGCAGCAGTCCCGCCCCAACTGTTACAGGAAGTCTGTATTTTTGTACCTTTAGCATGAAACCTATTTCGCCCAACACTGATAAGATCTACTGCTTCCCATTTTGACGAACGATTGGGAAAATGGGTGGCATTCAGGGGAAGATGGGGGAGTTATCAGTTATCAGTTATCAGTTATCAGTTATCAGTTATCAGTTATCAGTTATCAGTTATCAGTGAGCAGTTATCAGTTATCAGTGAGCAGTTATCAGTTATCAGTTATCAGGAGCTGGGGGAGCTGGGGGAGCAGAGGGAGCAGAGGGAGCTGGGGGAGCAGAGGGAGCTGGGGAAGCTGGGAGACAAAATTT
>NZ_JAVJRX010000175.1:0-18168 GCF_040219735.1 Coleofasciculus sp. G1-WW12-02
GCGGGTTCTCCCATTGAGGAGATAAAGGTTGGATTCCAACCAGAGACGCTGAGTAAGACCAATATGCTTTCGGGTATGGCGGCTTCGGTGAATGAGACGCGAAGCCTACACCATAGCGTTAGCTTGGTGTAGGTAGTTCACATGATACAGTTCAACCTGACATCTATAAGAAGGACACGACATTGTCGTGTCCCTACATCTATTTAATGGTTCTTAAATCAGCGATATTCAACCTCAGTTCTAACCGATTGCTTAAACCTTAACCTCATCGGCAAAACTCGCCCGCCGGACAAAGTAAAACGGACCAGCCATGGAACCCCAAATATGTTCATCAGTTACGGGATCGCGTCCCCGATCCAGACTGATAAACTGATTTTCGTCAATTTCAAACGTGCTATCCAAATACGTTTCTTTGCCTTTGCGAAAAACCTTACAGGCTTTACCCGGTTCAACTTTTCCTTGAAAGCTTTTCCCTGTCCATTCCACAATCATATTACAGCCAGGAAGTTTCTCTAGCTGGTCAACGGTTAAGGTTTGCAGGCGGTTAAGATCACGAGAAGCGCCGTAAAATTTTTCTGGCTCTTTAAATGTGTAATTTTCAATTTCAATATGATCCCCAACAACCATTAATTTCAACACCCGTAAGCGGTAGGGGACGTTGAGAAGATAGTCATAGGCTTGTTCGACAAATAAACTGACTCCATCTAGGAGTGACGAGGGGAGAGGACGCATAAACACCCGGATGTGGGCGTAAAAGGGCGGATTGTCAAAGGCTTGTTGTTGGTTACTAAAGTCAGCCGCCATCCAACGGGCTAATGTGGCAATGTCAGTAGAATGAGTCATTATTAACGATCTTGTTAATCGAAATATTGGATCTGGATCAATTTTAAATTGATTTTATTCCCAATAATAGAGGCATTCACGTCTTGATTGCTGTACCCTAGTAGGGTTGAGCGATGATTACACATCTGTGGATGCAATTCTAGAGCAAGCCAAAGACCTGAAACAAGCCCTAACTGACTTTGTACTGGAAGCAGACGGAGAGTTAGCCGTCGCCTTAGAACAGTATGCGGCTGATCAGTTGACGCGAGAACCCTACGATATCAACCAGCGCAACTTGGTCATTGATACCTTCTTAACTGAGGGTGAAGTGGGAAATCAGACACCGTTGGATCTGTTCCTGGAACAACATCCCAATTTAACACCCAGCGATCGCACGCTCCTGAACCGCTGGCGAGGTGGCTTTATCGGCTTGTTTGAACTCACCCACATCCTCCCCGATGGCTTTGAACTGAAAAATTGGCTAACGGATAAGCACTACACCGTCAAACCCACTCATCCCACCACCATAGAACAGATGCAGCGGTTTAAGGTTGGGGACATCTTACTCACTCGCCTCGCCCCTGTCACCGATACCTACTGGATGATTTCTAGTCCAATCATTTCCAAAGGGCGCTTAAGTCAGCCGAAGCTAGCCGTAGCCATTGGGGAATTCAAGAACAACTACAAAAATGCCCTTTACCGTGACGCGCCCGAACTATTAGAACAAGCGTGGGACTCTGTAGCCACCTATCATCAGTCATTTGTAGACTTTTTTGGACGCGATCGCATCACCCTACCTGGATACCAGCTTAATCAAAAACTGGCTCAACTGCGGGATAAAATGACCCAGGAACGTCTGGTGGCGGCTGGGATTGATCCGTCGAAATCTCTCAAAGAGATGATCCAAGATGCGGGTACGGATGAAGAGGACATCAAAACAGCAGCAGTAGAAGCAGGTGCAGACGCTACAGCAGTGACCAATATGTTGGATAATGCTGCCAAATCCCCGATGATGACACCCAAGGTGGATTTACCAGAAGATATCCGCAACGCTGAACAGGTGACTGTTTTTTCTCATCCCCGTTGGGGTCAAATGTTTCTCCCCAGTTACTCCAAATTTCAGGAGATGCTAGCATCCGAAGACTGGCAAACCTATCCTAATGCTGAACAACGAGTCCAAAAATACTTAAATGATCCTCAGATTAACCTGTTTATCTGGCAACAGCTAGCCGAGGAGTATCCCACTCAACTGGAGAAGGTATTACAAACGGCATTAGATCGTCCAGATTTTAATCTCCAGCAGGATTTAGAGTCAACACTGCACCAGGAGTTTCATAAACCCCTAGAACCCGAACTCCCAGAAATTGCTAGCGTTCCCCTGCATTTACACAATCTCTTTGAGTCGGCTGTCGCTGAGGTTCACAAATCCAAATCCAAAGGTAAGCGGAAAAAGAAAGCCGCCAAGGGTTTCCAATAATCCCTTGGGTAAGTTAGGATAGGGCAAATTAGTAACTAATGTATCTATCTATGGATAGAAAAATTAATCGCCTTTGCATATTTGTCGTAAGTTGTAGTGCTGTAGGACTCGTCCTGGGAGGTACTGCGGCTCAAGCCGAACTGAATCAATGTTTAGGAGTCGCCACACCGACAGACGAGTGCTTGTTGCAAGATCCACTCATGAACACTGTTGAAGGCATGGGAATGGGTTTATTAGCAGGCGTTGGTGCTTCTGTTGGCGCAACCTGGCAGATTTGGCAAAACAAAAAATCTTTAAATAAATAAGATAAATTCCACAATGCCCAAAAATAGGCATGGCACAAGGAATAAGCTGTCACGCATTTAAATTGGGAATGGGTAGCGAGCGAGATGCTCGCATTACAACAATTTTGCAGTTGTTGACAAAGGTTTAAATGCCGAACAGCTTAGGAAACCGGATGTTCTGGGTAGCGACGTAAGGAACGTCAGCCTTAGAGCCTTTTTGGACTAAGCTGATCTTTGAGTGACTAAACCCCAGATGAAGATCAACAGCAAGGCACCGAGAACGGCAAAGATAATGCTACCAATACTCAGAGCGCCTGAAGCTGCTGCTGCTGCGCTAGAAGAGCCTAACAAGAGCTTACCTAGAAATCCTCCCACGAAAGCACCGAGGATTCCTAAGCCAATGGTGGCAAAGATTCCGCCACCTTGGTGTCCCGGATAAATCAGTTTAGCCAGTGCGCCTGCAATTAGACCTAATACAAGCCAAGCAATAATATTCATAGAATCTCTCCTCTCCTTAATGTTTACTGTGTCTATGGAACTATTAGGTTTAGCTTATCAATTTACTCTCAAGCTTCGCTTCTACCTAAGTAAATAAATTAAATTTGTCTAAATTAGTACTTTTGATTGAAATGAATCGATATCCAAAGGAGTAGAGAGGTACCCGGCTACGTCTCTACACCTAGATTAATCCTTCAACTTTCCTCATCTTCAGGACTTATTTGACCTCTGCCTTTTAGTTTGTCTGACCCAGCCTAAAGAACTAAACAGTAACAAACCCAATACAGAACTGGGTTCGGGTACACGTTCAACTTCAAAGACACTCAGGGTACCACTGGTTTCATTGGCAGTAACCACCAAGGGTTTGCCGTTGGGACTGTTTTTAGCCGAAATGAACACTAACCCTTCGAGCCCCAAATCACCGACTGCGGCTAACTGTTCGGCTGTCGGATCAGGGTCTCCTGCTTCATTTAAGTTAAAATCAACGGAGAAGTCGCGGTTGTTGACATAATCTAAAAAGAAGGGATTGAACGGATCAGTGATGTCATAACTGATAATGCCACCAATGCGTTCCAAACCAATAAAGGCAATGGTGCGACCAAACAGTTCAGCAATCGTCACGGCTTGAGGTTCAGGACCCTTATCGTCACTGCGGTTATCAAATTTGTTGATCTCATCGTTAGAGTTGAAGAATTCTGGTAAAAACTCCGCCGTAATCCGTTCAAACGCATCCCCACTGTCAAAGATGAGATTCCCGTCTGTATCCCAAATTGAGAAAGAACGTCCACCAAAGGTGTAGAGTTCGTCAAAGTCCCCATCTCCGTCTGTATCACCCAGGGTATTGGTGACTTTTAAACGACCTAGATTTTCATCCTTTTGCAGTTCTGCTGCATTGGGGAAAGCCTCTGGGTCAAGGATTAGGTCGCCTACCCTCGCCTCTTCATCAAAGAAACTAAAGGCGCGGCTGTCGCCTTCATTAGCGGTAACCAGATAGGTCTGACCGTTTACCATATAGGAGGCAATCCCGTCGGGTTGGAACAGCCCGAACAGGTTGTTATAATTGGTGATGTTGATTTTACCGTCTTTATCGCTGGCGTCTAAGGCATTTCCTGGTAGGCTATAATCTTTAAAACCCAGCCCGATCACTTTTTCGACCTGACCACTGGCGATATCAACAACCGCGATCGCATTATTCTCCTGTAGGGTGACATAAGCTTTCTGGGAGTCTTGGGACACCGTAACAAATTCGGGTTCCAGATTTTGAGACGGGTTATTCGCGTTGGGTCCAAATAAGCGAACATTGTCCGGTATAGAAACACTATCGAAGTTAGCCGTGGTTACGCTAAAATCTCTCAGGTCAATGATACTGATCGAACCCTCCGGATCATCAGGGTAACCATCACTCAACTCACCCTCGTTAGACACAATAATCTTAGTGCCATCTGGGGTGAAGGTAAGCGAGTCCGGTACTGAACCAACCGAAACGGGGTCATGTATGGAATTACCGTCTGCGTCGAAGAACAACACAAAACCGGGATTTTGCGGCATCTTATTGGTGACAGAGACAGCAAATATACCGTTGTTATAGCTGACGCTGTTGGGTGACCCAAATTCAGAAACTTTGATGGGGTCGAACAACGACGACGACGGATTCGTCGGATTGCTAATATCAAGGATATGAATCCGATCTCGACCGGAACTGGTCACGAACAGCCGTTGAGTGATCGGATCATAGGCCGTTTGTTCGGCTGTGTTTTCGGCAAAAATCTCTGTCGAGAAGGAACCGATGGGTTTCAGGTTGAGATTAATCGCGGCGGCTGGTGTCGCCAACATACTGAGTAAGACGGCTGACTGCAGGGTTGACTGCACTATACTCGGCATTCGATGAATGAGTGAATTTTGATGCCTAGACATGGGTAATGAACCTCCTGATTCGGATGAAGTCGATAGCGATAAGTAGGATGGTGGGTAGAATTTACCCAAAAAAGTTACGCTTTGTAAAGTTAAGTTGCCGATGATGTGAGTGAAAACGGCTGATTTTTTACATTTCTTAATGTATCGCACCGGAAGGAAAACCAACTGTTTGCCAAACACAGAAAAACCCATTCACGCTTCCCACCTAGCGCTAAAGGAGCAAGTTGTTTACAAAACTTAGCGTTCAGATTCAGCTTAAACTAATATAATTATGCACTCTTTCTTTAGCATGGTCTTACACAAATAAGCATTAGGAAAGAGTTTTAGGACAGGTTCATCAACTCTTTAAAGAAAAGACCCAAAAAATTCACAGAATCTTTATGAACAAATTTGTCAAAATTTGATATGTATCCAGAGAACCGACAAAATAATCTTAAAGACAAAGAGGTATCCCAATATCTGGAAACTGGAGAAGCATTTCCCGTCTCAACTGACAACAGAAGCTGAGGCAAAACAACCACACTGTTATCAAAGACAATTTGTTACCATTGAGAATTAAATAAATGTTGCCAAAATTTTTGAAAAACGTTGTCCTGCTGAGTCTGTTCACCACCCTCGTGAGCTGTGGTGCAAACGAGACAACGACAACCATCACATCAACACCAACGCCAACCCCCCAATCCACCGCGACTGGAACCCTTGTCCTTGCCGACGTGAACAAAAATGCCGCCGCCAAGATAGAGCAGTTCCAGCCCATGGCAGACTATCTAGCCGCCCGCTTAGAAAAATTTGGTATTGGTGTGGGTGAGGTAAAAGTTGCCCCCGACTTAGATACGATGGCAAGCATGCTCAAAGAAGGCGAAGTCGATATCTACGTAGACAGTCCCTACCCTGCCATGATTGTCAGCGATAAATCAGGAGCCACACCCCTACTGCGCCGCTGGAAGAGCGGCAAAGGCGAATACTATGGCGTGATCTTTACCTTGGCAGAGAGCGAGATCGATTCCTTAGCCGATCTTAAGGGAAAAATGATCGCCTTTGAAGAACCCGTCTCAACCTCCGGTTATTTTTTACCCCTGAATACCCTACTGGACGACGATTTGAACATGGTTGAAAAAGGTTCAAAAAACGAAACTGTCGCCGCTGATGAGGTGGGATATATATACAGTGGAGATGATGAGAATACAATTCAATGGGTCTTGAGTGGTGAAGTCGCAGCGGGTGCGGCGGATTACTCATTCTTAGAAGAAATCCCCGCAGAAAGCCGCCAAGCGCTGAAAATTCTGGCTGAAACCCAGAAAATCGCTCGCCATCTGGTCATCGTCCGACCCGGAATGGACCCGGAATTGGTACAACAGATTAAGACGGTATTAATGGAAATGGATCAGACCCCTGAAGGGAAGGAGGTACTCACCACCTTTGAGGAAACTGCCAAGTTTGACGAGTTTCCCGTTGAAACAAGTCTCGATAAAATGCGCCAGTTGTATGAACAGGTTGAGAAAAAATAAGGGGCAGATGCTGTTTTGAATGACAGTTTGCCTAGATGTACCAGCCAGGAAGCAACGCTTATAGGAATAAGGGGAGGACGATACGTGGAATGGCTAGATTCAACCCAAAAAAAGGTTCACTAGCCACCAAAATAACCTTGGCGATGACCACATTAGTCATTGTGGCTGTCGCTAGCGTTACTATGCTATCCCTACGCCGTCAGCAAGAAACTTTTCGGGACGAACTCGAACAACAGGCTGACTTATTGCTGGACACCCTAGTCGTCACCACCCGAGATTCGCTCTATTTTCTCGATGTGTCCTTTATGAAGGAACTCATGGAAAAGTTGGGCGAGGATCAAATCTTAGTGGCGGGTCAGATTTATGACAAAGATGGACGGGTGCTAGCGGATGCCTATAGCCGCAATCTTTTAGCCTATGGGGTCAAACCTGATCCCTTAGGCAAAGAGCTGGTGGAAAGTAACGAAGTGGTGTTTAAATGGCAGTCTGACCAACTCCTTGCGGGTAAGGCAGTCGTTTTGGGACGTCAGCGGCTTGGGGCAGTTAGTGTCGGGCTATCTACAGCCCCGCTTAAGGCAAAGATGGCGGCGGTGCGGAATGAAGGGATTGCCATGGGACTGGCGGCGGCGATG
Source organism: Coleofasciculus sp. G1-WW12-02 (assembly GCF_040219735.1). NCBI lineage: Bacteria > Bacillati > Cyanobacteriota > Cyanophyceae > Coleofasciculales > Coleofasciculaceae > Coleofasciculus > Coleofasciculus sp. G1-WW12-02. The sequence continues at coordinate 7,136 of NZ_JAVJRX010000175.1, forward strand.
GTGGGTACGCTGGTTGCACTACTGCTGAGCCGTTCGATTACCGAACCCTTAAAGCAGATGACCGCCGCCACCCAGCGTCTGGCGAAAGGGGATCTGAGTCAGAAGATTGCCATTGACAGCAATGACGAACTGGCGGTTTTAGCCGGTGCATTTAACAGCATGACCGAGCAACTGCGAAACCTAATCGAAAGTTTGGAGCAGCGTGCTGAAGATTTGCGGCACAGTGAAGCCAAAAATCGCGCTTTGCTCAATGCGATTCCCGACTTAATGTTTCGCTTTAGTCAAGAGGGTATCTTTCTGGATTTGAAAGCACCCAGAGGGGACTCCTTTTTAAAATCATCCCAAGCATGGATTGGTCAACCTGTCTCTGATGTTTTACCCACAGATGTGGCTCAATTATGTCTAGATTATGTCGAGCGAACCTTAAAGACTCAAGATATCCAAATTTTCGAGTATGAGTTGTTTGCGGAGGATCAGCGCCGGAATTTTGAAGCACGGCTGGTGGTTAGTGGTGAACGGGAAGTGTTAGCGATTGTTCGGGATATTACGGAAGCGAAATTAGCCCAAATTGAGTTGCAAAAGGCAAAAGAAGAAGCGGAAGCGGCTAACCGGGCGAAGAGTGCCTTTCTTGCCAGTATGAGCCATGAACTCAGGACACCCCTGAATGGTATCCTCGGCTTAAGTGAGTTACTGCGAGAGGATGCCGAGGATTTAGGGTATGCCGATTTTGTCCCGGATCTCCAGCAGATTTACGACTCTGGACTCCATCTTTTGAATCTGATCACCGATATTCTGGACATTTCTAAAATTGAAGCCGGGAAGATGAGTCTCTATCTGGAAAACTTCGATATTTATACCTTAATTGTTGAAGTTCAGAAGACTGTCCAAACCTTGATCAAGAAAAAGAATAATACTCTAGAGGTTCATTGCGCTGCTTCTCTGGGTACGATGCTCGCTGACCGAACTAAGGTTAAGCAATTGCTGTTAAACTTACTCAGTAACTCTGCCAAATTTACGGAGAATGGCACGATTGTACTCAGTGTTACTCGTGAAAGTCGAGGAGAAGAAAATGGTGGATTCAAACGGGACGCTCAGGTGCTGCTATTGGCGAATGGAGAATCCTCTATCGTTTCACATGGAACCATCGATAGTTCTTCAATCCCCGACACCATGAATGATGACCAAAGCTCAGATTTGGTTGCCTTTACTGTCTCCGATACTGGCATTGGTATGACTCCAGAGCAGATTGACAAGATATTTCAGCCCTTTGTGCAAGCCGATAGTTCTACCACGAAAAAGTACGGAGGGACGGGTCTAGGATTAGCGATTTGCCAACGTTTCTGTGAGATGATGGGAGGTAATATTACGGTTAACAGTGAGGTTGGTGTTGGCTCTACTTTTAGCTTTTACCTGCCAACTGTAGTTAAAGCTCCTAAGGCGGAAAAAGTCTCTTCTTAAAGTTATAACTTATAATTTATAAGTTATAAGTGGAGTTTAGATGAGGCAAACACGCCCAGGGGCGACCCGCCGCGCAAAATTAATACCACCTACCCCTTAATCTTATCGGGTCGCCCTGCATCAGGTATCGGTAATGATCTGACACCGCGTACATTTAGGTAATTAATCCGGAACGGAGTGCATGGACAGCGGCTTGGGTTCGGTCATCAACGCAGAGCTTATTCAAGATATTGCGGACGTGGGTTTTGACGGTGCCTACTGTAATATAGAGTTTTTCCGCGATCGCGGCATTACTCGCTCCTGCCACAATTAGCTCGAGAACCTCTAATTCCCGTTCGGTTAAGGGATAGGCTTCGATGACTTGTTCGTACTCTGGACCTACCGCATCAATCTTAACAGTTCGCTCTTGATTCGCCGCCTCTACCTGAGATGATGTCTCTCGTTTTACCTGTCGCAAAACAATACTGGCAATCGCTGGATCAATCCAGGCGTTTCCTTCCTGGGTTACGGTTAATGCCTCTACAAGCTGTTCGATCTCAATATCCTTCATGCAATAGGAATCGGCTCCAGCCCCAAAAGCAGCCAGTACCGCCTCTTCACTATCATGCATGGTTAAGATCAGAATCTTTGTTTCAGGTTCTTGGCTATCCGCCGGATTACTCTTGAACTTGCGAGTCAGATCAATGCCATCCATATCCGGTAAACCGATATCGACAATAGCGACATCGGGTTTAAGGGTTTCTAGCAGCTTCAATCCTTGAGTCGCATTCGCTGCTTCTCCGACGACTTCAATTCCATCCTGTTCTTGTAAAGCGGCTTGTAAACCCATCCGCGTAAGGTTATGGTCTTCAATCAGGACGACACGCATAGGACTCACCATCAATGTTTCAGAACTCAAATTGGTTTGATCTTGGTTACTGAGAGATGTGGGACTATTTGAGGCATTCTCTCGGATTTGGCTAATTTTCATCATTTGTTGCTGAAAGCTGGCTCTTTCAAGCTCCCACCTAGGAATCCTGATCGCGCTGACACCCTGGTGCTAACACCCTGGAAGCCAGGTCAGATAAGGAAAACTCCTGCCTTGGCGTTCTTGAGTGTTGCTGTCGGCATCAATTACGCATCCGGTTGCTAGTGCGACGTGGCAATCAAGATAATCCATACTATGGCAGATCCTGGGCAGATTTGCATCTACCGATAGTACTAAGCAATATGAACTACTGTTCCTGCTAATCCCATGGACGAACGTACCGACGCTTCAATTTTATCGAAAAAGCGAATTCATGATTATGCCTAACGACTGAGACCAAAGTGATAGGGGGAGGCATACAATTTAGAACAAAGGCTGGACTGTCTTCAATGTCAGTGCGTACTCCCTTCTAGGGGCGGCAATACAGGCTAACTGAGTCGTGCGTTAGAGCCATTGCTTTATTCCCACGAGTTGTCACTACCCCTAGTAAAAGTTAGCTCAACGCTGGCGTTGGCGACAAAGAAACCCTTTAATTTTGCTGGTTGATGAAAGTAATGTTCAATATTCTGATCATTAGTGATGAGGAAGTCGATCGCATAGCCGTGCGTCAAGCCTTGAATGCCACAGGCATGTCAATTAATTGTGTTGAAGCCTGTGACTATAAGAGTGCGATCGCTCTCATTGACCATGAGACATTTGACTGTGTCTTTCTAGATTACTGTCTACCCGACAAAGATGGATTAATCTTGGTGCAGGATCTGCGAAACGCTGGAGTCAAGATTCCCTTAGTGGTAATCACTGCTCACGGTAACGAACAAGTCGCGGTGGCGCTGATGAAAGCTGGGGCGTCAGACTACCTGTCTCAGGATAAGGTATCACCGACAAGTTTAGGACGGATTTTGCAAAACGCTATTCGCATCTACCAAGCTGAACGGCAGGTTGAACTGGCTCATCAGCAGTTGCGCCAGACGAATGAACAGCTAGTCCGTCAAAATCAAGAATTAGCCCAACAACGGCAACAAATTCAACGTCAAAATTTACAGCTAAAAGAACTATCTAAACTTAAATCGCAGTTTCTAGCAACGACATCCCATGAATTGCGGACGCCGATGAATGTAATTATTGGCTTTGCCCAAATGCTCCTACTCCAACGCCATGGTTCACTAACGCTGTCCCAATTAAAAATGATAAAATGTATTTTAAAAAATGGCAAACATCTGTTATCCCTCTTAAGTGAAGTACTAGATTTTGCTCAAATTGAAGCCGGGGCTTTGGAACTAAAAGCTGAAGAATTTAATATCGATCAAGTGATTAATTCAACCCTAGAGGATGTTCGTCCCTTGGCACTTCAAAAAGGGTTAGATTTATCCAGCAAAATCCAACTCAAGAATCCAGCGGTCATCAACGATCGCTCTCGCTTACACAAGGTCTTAAAACACCTGCTCATCAATGCGATTAAATTTACAGAATCAGGGTCGATCTGGATCAATGTATACGAGGTTGATTCCCAACGAGTGGTCATTGATGTTGAGGATACGGGAATTGGTCTATCTCAAGCCGAATTAGACTATATTTTTGAAGCCTTCCGTCAAGTGGATCAGACCATAGCCCGTCAATACCCCGGTACCGGTCTAGGATTGGCAATGACCAAGTCCTTAGTTCAACTGATGCAAGGTAATATTACGGTAGAAAGTCAAGTGGGAGAAGGATCAATTTTTCGCGTCGAGTTACCGCGTTGTATTTCTTCTTATTCGGGGAAGTTGACAGAAATTAAAGTACCTGCGTATAATTAATATTTTTCGTTTTCGGGTTACGATGCTTTTCAATTATAGATAAATGAAAAATGAATCTACCTGAGCCAAAAATAGACCGGATTCTGGCGGTTGATGATGCGCCAGATAATTTATTCCTGATGCAAACCATCTTAGAAACGGAAGGATATGAACTCAATTTAGTAGAAGATGGACGTTCAGCACTAGCAACGGTCGAAAAATCACCTCCTGATTTAATCTTACTGGATGTGATGATGCCACAAATGGATGGCTATGAGGTGACTCGGCGGATTCGTGAAAATAGCAGCTTGCCCTTTATCCCAATTTTGCTGATCACCGCTTATGAACAATCGAGTGCGATTGAAGGGCTCGATGCTGGGGCGGATGATTTTATTCGCAAACCGGTGGATGTGGGTGAGTTATTAGCACGAGTGCGATCTTTACTGCGGCTTAAGCATAGTATTGATGAACAAGTGCAACTAGCACGTCAACGAGAGGATTTCGTCTCTCGTCTCACCCACGATTTACGAACCCCCTTAGTCGCCGCTGATCGGATGCTGAGTTTATTGCAACGGGGAAGCTTTGGACAGCTTCCTGATTCAGCAGTAGAAGCAATTATTTCTATCCAGCAAAGCAACCAACATTTAGTCCAGATGGTGAATACGGTGTTGGAAGTTTATCGCCACGATGCTGGGTCTAAAGAGTTAACTTTTGTTTCGATAAATCCTCAGGAAATGGTTGAGGAAGTCGTTCAAGAACTAACTCCCTTAGCCGAGGAAAAAGGATTAGCTTTAAGCATGAATCTAGGAGAGTGCGCCAATTTATTTAATTCAGGCAATTGTCGGGTGATGGGCGATCGCCTCGAACTCCGCCGTGTATTCACTAATCTAATTGGTAATGCGGTCAAGTTTACCGAAAAAGGGTCGGTTGAGGTTCATTTAGGTTTAGATGAACCGACAAAATCGGCAGATAGTCAACCCCCTTTGGTGACTATTTCCATTCAAGATACTGGAGCAGGTATTCGTCCAGACGATCTCCCCACACTCTTCAAGCGATTTCGCCAAGGAAAGCACAAGCGATCAGGGAGTGGCTTAGGATTATATCTATCTCGTCGGATTGTGGAAGCTCATCAGGGTAAAATTGAAGTCGAGAGTGATTTGGGTAAGGGTAGCTTATTTACGGTTTATTTGCCAGGGCAAACGTAAACTACCCCACCTGATTAGCTGCGCCTAAAGGACCTGCTTGCTCCAGATGGGGCTTTTGGTAGCCCTGGTTCTATCGCACAAGACAATAGTTCCGTTCGCGTAGCGTGCGCGAAGCGCAAACCTCTAGGCTGGTTTACAGAACAGCCCCAAAGTTCAATCATTTTTGCACCACTAAAATCGGCATCCCCTATCCATCCACAAATTTTGTTAGTGCATTTAAACTGCTTGTTGGTTCTGAGCCCAATATGCAAGCAACAATGGCGCCCTGAGCACGAGGGGAAAGCGATAGCCGAGGGGTTTGTCGTTGCATGACTAAAGAGAAATGGTATAAGCAAGTTCCGTAATTTTCCCAGAACTGTACGGAAATCCGTTAACGAGTCCTGTATTTCCTTTACAGGAAGAATTATTTTCATCCCAACCCATGAGATATACTATGGGATTCCTTAGGAAAAATCAATCAAGGAGTCCAGACTTGGCATTAGTTTAGGAAGACAGAGATTTATCCGCTTTAGCAACCCTACAGTTTTTGGTAAAAAAGGAAGTAGCTTGGAGTTTTGATCATAGAACGCGAGAAAACTCGATTAATCAAACCGACGAGTCAATACAGTGTTATGCCCATGTAGGTGATCCTTTCCCCATGTTATTGCCAACCGTGACCAGTAAACTTGCCAAAGGCGCTAAACGCAGTCAAAAGATGCCATTGCGCGTGGTTCTGGTGGTTCCCTTTATCCTCCAGATCTTAGCGGCTGTGGGGTTGACTGGATATCTCTCCTTTCGCAATGGACAACAGGCAGTTAACAATCTGGTTACCCAGTTACAGACCGAGGTAAGCGATCGCATCCTGCAACATATCGATAGTTACATCGAAACGCCCCATCTGGTCAACCATGTTCTTGGGAATGCGGTGCGTCGGGGTCAGGTGCAGACTCAGGATCAGCCTACTGAACGTTATTTGTGGCAACTGTTGCAGTTTTCCCAGTCTATTAATACCATTCAGTTCGGCAGTGAGCAAGGGGAATACATTGGGGCAGGCTATACCGAAGATGACAAAGTTGTGATTAAAGCCGCTGACGCCTCAACCAGCTATAACTTTCAGACTTACACAACCGACACTCAAGGAAATCGTAACCAACTGTTAGATATCCGCGCCAATTATGACCCTCGCATTCGTCCCTGGTATAAAAACGCTGCCTTTGAAGGTAAAACCCTTTGGAGTCCTATCTATGTCATGTTTAGCCATTCTCGGTTAGGGATTACCCTAGCTGAGCCAGTATACAACGACAAGGGTAAACTATTAGGGGTAGTTGGCACCGATATCTTACTGTCTGAGATTAGTAAATTTCTCAACGACTTAAGAATTGGTCAAACAGGACAAGCCTTTATTATTGAACGATCAGGATTACTGGTTGCTAGTTCCACATCAGAACAGCGATTTATGCGTGATGGCGATAAAACCCAACGCCTACTTGCTACCAATAGCCATGATCCCTTAATTCAATCAACAGCCCAGTATTTAAGCCAAAGCGTTGACGCCTTAAACCAAATCAATCAAAGCCAACAGTTAACCTTTAAACTAAACCGCGATCGCTACTATTTACAAGTCACCCCCTTCAATGATGCTCGTGGCTTAGATTGGCTGATTGTGGTGGTGATACCGGAAGCTGATTTCATGGAACAAATCCATGATAATACCCGCCTAACTATTAGTTTATGCTTCGCGGCGTTCGTTGTGGCAACCGTGTTAGGAATCCTCACCGCCAGACGGATTACCCAGCCGATTACCCAGTTAAGTATAGCGGCGGCGGAAATTGCCCAGGGGAAATTTGACCAACAGGTAAAAATTGATGGCAAAATCCCGGTTCAGGTGAATGAACTCGAAGTTTTGGCTCAATCCTTTAACCAAATGAGTCAACAGTTGTACTCCTTCTTTACCGCCCTGGAAAAAAATAAAGCCGAGTTAGAGTCACGAGTTGAGCAACGAACCGCCGCCTTACGTTTGTCTGAAGAAAAGTTTGCTCTCGCTTTTCGCTCATCCCCAAACCCGATTACGATTAGCACTCTGGCTGAGGGCAAGTTTATTGAGGTGAATGAAAGCTTTCTCAAGATTACCGACTATAACATAGAGGACGTGATCAATCATACCTCAATTGAACTCAACTTTTGGGTTGATCCAGCAGAACGAACCCGAATCCGTCAACGATTACGAGAGACAGGCGCTATTCGGGATCAAGAGTTTAATTTTCATACCAAAACGGGTCAGGTGAGAACTGGATTATTATCAGCAGAATTGATTACAATTGGTGAACAAGATTGCATCCTGGCGGTGATTGATGATATCACCGAACGCAAACATGCTGAACAACGAGTTGAACTTCTGCTCACGATTAGTCAAGCGATTAATGCCGCCCCTGATTTTCAAGTCGCCTTAGAAATTGCCCTGCATCAAGTGTGCCAAACTACGGGCTGGATTTATGGCGAAGTCTGGATTCCGGCGACGGATGGCATGGCATTAGAATGTAGCCGTCGTTGGTATTGCAAACAGAGGGGACTTGCTCCAGAGGACGCCGTTGTCCTTAAAGAATTCCGAGAGTATAGTGAAGCCCTAACCTTTTTACCTGAAGAAGAAATACCAGGACGAGTTTGGTGTCATGGTCAACCGGAATGGATTAGTGATATTGCTACAGAATCTGATGATATTTTCTTGCGACTCAAACTGGCAAGTGAATGTGGTTTAAAATCAGCCTTTGCTGTACCCATTGTTGCCCCGGCGACCTCTCAAAAATCTGCGCCTGTTTTAGCGGTGTTGCTGTTTTTTATGGCAGAAGAACACCAAAAGGATGAACATTGGATTGAGTTAGTGTCTGTGGTGTCGGCGCAGTTAGGTCCAGTTATGCAACAGAAGAAAGCCGAGGCGGAAATGAAGGCACTTTTTGCCGCGATGACGGATATGGTACTCGTGGTTGATGCGTCGGGTCGTTGTCTGAAGGTCGCACCAACCAATAAAGGAAAGTGGTGTAAATCTCCGGGAGATTTATTGGGTACAACTCTGTTGGATTATTTTGATTCCACTCAGGTTAATTTTATTCTCAATAGCATTCGAGATGCTTTGTTAAGTCAATCTACGGTGACTATTGAGTATTGTATAAATTTGGCAGGAGAGGAGATTTGGTTTGCTGCTAATTTGTCACCGCTTTCCGATGATTCCGTGATTTGGGTGGCGCGTGATATTACTGATCGCAAACAGGCAGAGGTGGCGTTGCGGTTAGAGCAAGAAAAGTCAGAACAATTATTACTGAATATTTTGCCGGAACTGATTGCCGAACGGCTGAAACAAGACCAATCAGCGATTGCTGAACATTTTGATGATGTGACGATTTTGTTTGCGGATATTGTCGGATTTACGCCGCTATCGGCGCGTTTACAACCGATTGAATTGGTTAATTTACTCAATCAGATGTTTTCCACGTTTGACCAGTTAGCCGAACGTCATGGTGTGGAGAAAATTAAAACCATTGGTGATGCGTATATGGTAGTTGGGGGATTACCACAGCCGAGGGCGGATCATGCAGATGCGATCGCGCAGATGGCGTTGGGTATGCAGCAAGCTATGACTCAGTTTCAAGCCGAACACAGTGAATCGTTGCAAATTCGCATCGGGATTAATACCGGATCAGTGGTGGCGGGGGTGATTGGGATTAGAAAGTTTATCTATGATTTGTGGGGAGATGCGGTGAATGTCGCCTCACGGATGGAATCGTCAGGAGAACCGGGAAAAATACAAGTCACGGAGGCGACATACCAGAGATTACAGGACAAATTCCAGTTTCAGGAACGGGGTGCGATCGCGGTTAAAGGGCGTGGGGAGATGAAAACCTATTGGCTGATCGGGAATCAGTGATAGGGTGTAGGGACTCTTTTGACTACTATCATTTTTGACCTCACCGATAAGTAACTAAACCCGCCCCGATTCTCTCATCCCTAACCGTATTGCGAAAAACCAATAACTTGACGAATTTGGCTGACGGCTGTTGACAAAATTACAGCGGCTTGACTAATTTCTGTATCTGTTGTAAATTTACCCAAACCGATACGCAATGCCCCTTCTATTAAATTATCCGATAACCTTATTGCTCGCAGCACATGAGATGGTGTCTCTACCCCCGACGTACAGGCGGAACCTGTGGAGATGGCGAGTTGGGAACGGATTCTGGCAATAACTGCACTATTGGGAATATCGGGAATAGAAATGTGGAGATTCCCAGCAAGGCGATTCGTGGTATCGCCATTAATGACAACGCCGGGAATGCTGTCTTGCAGAAGGGTTTGGAGTTTGTCTCTAGAGGATGCGATCGCGGTTTCATCTTCTGTCATTTCTAACTGGCGCAGGCGACAGGCTTCGCCTAAACCGACAATACCCGGAACATTGAGTGTACCCGATCGCATACCGTTCTGATGACCCCCGCCCCAGAGAATCGGTTCTAGGGGATATTTTTTTCGCACCACTAATGCGCCTGAACCTTTTGATCCATAGAGTTTATGGGCGGAGATGGCTAGGTAGGTGATCCCCCAGTCTTGAAAATTGATCGGGATTTTTCCGACAGCTTGGGATGCATCACAGAGGAAGGGAATTCTGTAGGTTTGGGCAATTTGTCCGATGTTTTGGATGGGATAAATTGTGCCAATTTCGTTATTCGCCGCCATAACACACAGCAGAGAAATGCCGTTTTTATCTCAGATATCGATATTCTGAGTCATCTTGAACCCCAAAAGATGGAAGCTTATCTCCAAGCAACAGGTTGGCACGAGCGCAACCGTATTCCTGATAAGGTTTCGATTTGGACATTACCAGCGCACTCCGAGGCAGAATTTGAGATAGTTTTACCGTTGAAGCCTGAAATTCCTGGTTTTGCGTTACGCCTTTATGAGGTGGTGCAAACGCTAGAACTTGTGGAAAATAGGTCTTACTTTCAAATCTTAGGCGATTTGGTCACTCAAGTTACCAATATTCAAGTTCAGGGAATTATTACTCAGTTGGACAAGTTGGGTGAAGCTGAAAGCGTGATCTTGATGGGGTGTGCTGTCGGGAAGTTCCGTAAAATTCAGTTTGATTTAACAGCAGCAAACTATCCTTTAGCCGTTAAAGCTTATCAAGAACGCTTACCAGTAGTTTGTACGGGAGATTTAGTGAGAGAAAATAGATGCTTTGTGCTGAAAAATATCCGTGATTTTGCCCTAGATGAGTCGTGGAAAAACTGAAGTTGAGTGGTTTGCGATAAGGCAGTTGATTCGATGAGTTACCCAGAATGCTAACGCACGATAATAGTGTGACACAGCTAAAATGGTGGAATAGATTTTACGGTTAAATCGGGCGCACGTCGGTGCGCCCCTACGGTTTCCGGGCGTAAGCGTCATCCACAAAATTAGCTGTACTCGCCACTAACATCTAGATCAGGGCACGATACTATCGTGCCCCTACCAAATCAATTATCCCTAACGGGACTTAAACAAAAATCAACGCCAAATAAAGCCCAAACTGGCTTTATAAGCGACAAATACGTCCCTATTTTCGTTTAACCAAGCGATAAAAGCACTTGACATTGCTGTACGAAATGCTTCTAAAGCATCAGTAAA
>NZ_JAVJRX010000176.1:0-4956 GCF_040219735.1 Coleofasciculus sp. G1-WW12-02
CTCAGAATGACTTGCTCCCTTGAACTTATTAGGAGATTGTCAATCAAAAGGGTATTGAACCCCCTTGATTGACCGCCTATCCATCCCGACACCTCTTCGGTGTACCGCTATGGTGCGGGGCTTCCGGCGAAGCAAGCTAAATGTGCGTAAACACATTTGAACATGGGTTAGCTATTTTGGATAGTTTTCATTCAATAGTTTTATTGACAATAGTAGCTTTTTATGTATGCTTAAATTCATCCGTTTCTTCCCACACAAAGTTGCCATAACCGCTTTAGTAACAATAGTTGTAACGGTGGGGTTAAGCCTGAAACAGCCCGTTCGGATACAAGCGCAGTTGAGCAATACCTCCATCAGTTCTCAGTTACCTGATCAATGGGAATCCGCGCCATTGCCTAATTCTGGTGATTCAAGTCTACCAGATAGCCGCAATTTACCGTTTGCGGGTTGCCTAAGCAGTTATCCCGTCGCCTTAGTACCAGCATCTGGTATGGGACAGACAATTGCGGAGTATCCCACTATCTTTTGGTATCTACCCCAAACGAGGGCTTGGGGCATGGAGTTTAAGCTAACAGATAGTGATAATCAGGAAATTTACTCGACCAAGTACGCCTTTGCCCGTTACACCCCAAAAGATTATCAGGGTACAAACGCACAATTGGTGGTTGGCACTCCAGGCATACTCAGTTTAACTCTACCAAGATTAGATGGTAGCTCTCTGCCGCTGAAAGTGGGTCAAGAGTATGACTGGATTGTCAGAGTAATCTGTAATCCCAATGATCCATCCGGTGATGTTTATATGGCAGGCACAATCGAGCGAGTGTCAATTGACCCTACCCTAGCCCGTCGCTTACAGCAAGCACCACATGAGGAACGTGTGGTACTTTATGCAAAGGAACGACTTTGGTACGAGGCATTAGAGATTTTGGTTAAACTCCGGCGCGATCGCCCCAACGATCAGGCGGTGATTACAGCTTGGAACAAACTGCTCAAGTCTGTAGGGCTAGATATAATTGCCCAACCCTTTGTCAGGGAAAGTAGCACATTAATCAAGCAGGACGACAGAAGTTTGTGATCACCGCTTCTGGGTGCAGGGGTTCTCCAGGCGCTCCAGGTGCGGGGGAGACAAGGAAGAATTTCCCGGTTCACCCATTTCCAATCCCCTCTTTCCCACTTGAAGGAGACAAGAGAGAAGACAAGAGATAAAGAAGATTTTATATCTTTACAAAGAATTTAATTTTTCAGGCGATAAAGGTACAGAAATCAGGAATCGGCTTTAAGAGTGATGAAGATTTAGATAAGAGTGGAAACAAAGTTCCGGAATTGCCTATGTCTAAAGTTAAAATATTAACAATCTAAAACAAGGGTACTGGCATAACCAAGGTTCATCGTCGGACTCAAAGCGTACTAGCCGTGCTGGCGGTGCTGACGACAAACTCCTAATTCAGCAACAGTCCACTAAAGGCAGATGCTTGAGTGACCCAGCTAACTGATAATGTTTGACGGAAACTAACCAAAGTATGGAACATTGGCTTCTGCTATAACATCTATATACTAAGGACTCGGTTCTACGAGTGTATATCTGAATTATGACTTGTTTCACCCGCTTATCAAACCTAACATTTTTAACCATCGCGTTGACACTAGGGCTAGCGACCAATCTAGTCGCTCAAGTGCCAACCCAGGTTAGAACTACCTCTTTGGGTGCTCAACTACCGGATCAGTGGGGCTTCAGAACTCCAGACGGTTCAACGGCCGATCAGATTCCTGTAAATCGAGAAGCTGGTGGAACGCGAGGTCCAGAGTGTACCCCGCCTGATCAATCACTAATAGCTTTAGTTCCAGAATCGTTGATCGGCAAAACGTTGGCAGAATATCCCAAATTATTCTGGTATATGCCACCAACAACTGCATCGGCAGTTGAGTTTGTACTCTGGAACGCTAGTGATGAAGAAATTTACCGGGTTAAGTATTCCTTGAAGCCGTCGGCGACAGGGGAGACAAATAAGCCCAGAATTATGAGCCTAGACATTCCCACCTCTGCCAATCTTGCTCCCCTGAAAGCTAATCAGCTATATTACTGGCAATTAGTACTGGTTTGCAACCCTAAGGAGCGTTCAGCCGATATTGTAGTGGGTGGTGGGATTAAGCGGGTTGAACCGAGTCCAACGTTAACCATGCGGATTCAACAGGCAACTCCCCAAGAACGAGTAGCCCTCTATGCCCAGGAATTGCTCTGGTATGACACGTTAGAGACATTGGTAGAACTCCATCAGGATTTTCCCAATGATCGCAACGTGCAAGCCGCATGGAACAAGTTATTGTACTCAGTTGGCTTACAAAGTCTTTCTGAGCAATTGAATCCAAACAGGAGTGCCACTTTACCTGAATCGTTGTCCAACTCAGGAGATAGTTCTGTTGAATAAAACAATCAATATCAAGATAGGGAAAAATTAATATAAAGATTCAGATAAGAGGGGAATTCTGGGTGTCAGTTCACTCCCTATCTCACGCTAAAATAGAAATATTCAGGCAAATCATTTAAGTAAAAACCTGAAAATTCTGCAATTATCACCCCCTTTGTAGGAAGGTTAAGTGTCTGCTTAGACATATTGTTCCAAAAGCAAGACTCTGATTAAGTAGGAGTTCTAAATTATTATGGCTTGGTTTACTCGTTCATCCCGTTTTACTGTAGTAGCTTTAGGGTTAACCCTAGGACTTGTGGCTAATATTGCCACCGGGGTACAAGCACAGTTAGGAGATTCACCCCTCAGCCGCGAAATCCCTACCGAATGGGAATTCACTCCATCAGACAGGCAAGGTGCTAGTCTTCCAGGTAATAGAGAAGGTGGTGGTACAAGAGGACCTTGTATTACTGAAAACACAGGTCGAGTTCCGATCGCATTGGTTCCTGAGTCTGGTGTCGGCAAAACCATAGCCGAGTATCCTACTCTCTCCTGGTATCTACCGAAAAACACAGGTTGGGGGGTAGAGTTGTTGGTGCAAAATGCCAATGGTGAGGAAATTTACTCCACGAAGTACGCCTTCGCCCATGACACCGATCAAAAATACGTTGTTGATACCCCCGGTATCATGAGCTTAACGCTGCCTAACTTAGAAAGTAGTGTTCTTCCCCCAGAGACTGGTAAGCAATATAAATGGCAGTTAAGGTTAATATGCAATACCAATGATCGCTCTGGTGATGTCTATGTCGATGGTGTATTCGAGCGCGTGGAACCCGATCCCAATCTGGCACGCCGCCTCCAACAAGCAACGCCGGAACAGCGAGTGGGTATCTATGCTCAGGAACGACTTTGGTATGATGCGCTCAATACCTTAGTGGAACTGCGTCGCACTCGCCCCAATGATCCCACTTTAAAGGCGGCATGGAGCCGACTGCTCAGTTCAGTAGGACTAGAGCAAATTGTCGAAGAACCAGTAGCTCAGAAGGCAAGAACAAATCCGAACTAATTACTGAGTCACCGTCATGGTATCAATGCGACATCGTTTTTGCCGATTTTCTCTGGCTGTGGGGGTAAAACTAGGGCTATTTGCCGTAAGCTTTGCCCTGATCCACAGCCCCCAAATTCTCCAGGCTCAAGGAATACCCCAAACCTGGACAACCAACAAATACCAACCCCCCAGAGGAATCGGCGCACCGAGTCGTGTTGAAGGAGGGGCAACCCGAGGTTCTGGGGGCAATTGCCCTGTTGTAGGGAAACCCTTAACGGCTTTAATCCCTAGCGATGGCTTTGGTACAACCGTTGCGGCTTATCCTAGCTTTTTTGTTTACCTACCCGCTTCACTTGCTCCCAGCACAACCTTACCCGTTGAGTTTGTCCTGGAGGATAGCGAGGGAAATCTGGTTTATCAAAGCCAGTTCCGGACTAACGGCAAGTCAGGCATAATCACATTGAATCTACCTCACGACGTTAGCTTATTACCCTTGGCGGTGGGTGAGGATTATCGTTGGTCTTTCTCAATTCTGTGCCCACCCCAAGACGAACGCTCTAATGATTTGGTGGTTGAAGGATGGGTGAGACGGGTAGCACTCGATCCTACCCTAGAAACTCAGTTAGCACAGGCATCACCGATAAAAAAAGTGGAACTCTATGCTGAGGAAGAACTTTGGCAGGATACTCTAGCACAGCTCATTGAACTGCGCCGCAACTATCCGAGTGATTCAGAAGTGACGAATCAGTGGGTTAAGCTTTTGAATGCGGCGGGACTTAGCAATCTGGTGGGTGAGTCACTGGCGTCTCAGAAAACTCCTGTTAATGTACCCTTACCTTCGGCACAACCGTAATTATAGCAGTCGCCAAGGTCATTAGAACCTCAGACGAATGCCGTTTATTGTTTCGATGCAAGCAGGCGTGTCCTAATCGTTGTAGCGGTTGCTATACAACGAATGCACTAAAATAGCGTAATCGATTTTACCCACCATCAGTAGGGGCAGGACATGTCTTGCTTCTACTGACTCATATAATATTTAATTTGTCAACTTTTTCCGGCTCGATTGGTGATCTAAGAAAACTATCGCTAAACTTGTTGACATCTTACCCAACTAACTCCTATGAGTATAGTTGGGTTCTTCTCGCTGAATCGGAGAAAAATAGAGATGGCAATAAAATAGATGAGACAAGCCGTCAATCCAATAACTGACTCAGTTGGAAAGACTTTACTCTGAATGATTCTGACTTGTCTTCTAGAGTTAGCAGCAGTGTTATAGTAGTGTCACCCCCCAATCGGGTGATATTTACCGCCAACCAATCCAGTTGAGCCAACCGGCAGTTTAACCAAGAGAGAGGGAAAAGCTTCAACAACCCTAATCTAGCTATCGCTTGAGATTAGGGATTGCCAGAGACAGGGCTGGCAACGCAAGAGTTGAATAGACCATTGAGCCGCCAATTGGCACGTACTTCCAGATACTTCCCCAGTCTGGATTATCTACAAACC